>NZ_JBMJAR010000006.1:0-94790 GCF_049221845.1 Campylobacter sp. GB48 | reverse complement strand
AGAATATAACTTAAAAAGCTTTGATAAAGATAGTATCTTTTTATCTAATATGATTATGAATGTGAGGTTGAAGTAAGTAAATGATAGATTTAGCAGGTGTGATTTGTTAATTAAAATAAAAACTCTTTTTTAATATTTTGAATATAATTTGCCAAAAAAACACTCGGGAGTAAAAAACAAATGGTGCCCGAGGTCGGACTCGAACCGACACAAGGTTACCCTTACCAGATTTTGAGTCTGGCGCGTCTACCAGTTTCACCACTCGGGCTTTTTAAGATTTTAAATTAAAAATATAGAATGTGAAATTATACTAAAAAAAAATTAAAGCAATATAAAAATATTTATATTGTAAATTAAAATATATTTAAAATTGGAACTTTTTTTGCTTGCAAATAATTAAAAAATTTATTTGCGGAGCAAAATAATGAGAATCAGTAACCAGTATAACTACTACACTTCTATACAAAATTACACAGATGGTCAGTCTTTACTTAATAAATATAATTTGCAATTACAAACAGGTCAACTTATACAGCACTCTTGGGAAAATGCTAATATTTATATTAACGGTTCAAGATTAGAATATGAGATGGCAAATATAGGTCAGATTATTCAAGGTACTCAAGCAGCGCAAGAAATGGCAAAAAATACAGATACAGCTTTAAAAAACATTACCGAGCTTTTGGAAAAATTTAAAACACTTTTAGTAAAAGCTTCTAGTGATGGAAATTCTCAAACTTCAAGAGAAGCTATTGCAAAAGAGCTTAAACTTGTAAGAGATTCTATTGTAAATATTGCAAATACTAGTATTAATGGGCAATATTTATTTGCAGGATCTAATACAGCTACAAAACCTTTTGATAAATATGGAAATTATACTGGTAACAAAGATAATATTTTCGTAGTAAGTGGTGCAGGAACTCAAATTCCTTATAATATACCTGGTTGGGATTTATTTTTTAAACCTGATTCAAATATTAGCAAGATTATCTCTACAAATGTATCTATGATAGATGGTAGATACGATGTTAATTCTAATCCTGAGCAAAAAAAATATTTAGATGAAGAATCTAAATTTTCTTATCTTATAGGCCAAAATTATGTGCAAAATGGCCCTTTAGATCCTGATAAAGATTTTGATTATGCAGATAGCAAACTACCTTTTCCAAGCTCATCTATGTATATTCAAGGTGTCAGACCTGATGGAACAAGCTTTAAAGCAACTATTAATGTAGGGCCTGAAGATAAAATAGGCGATGTTTTAGAAAATATTGGTAAATTATATGGTAATACGGATGCAAATAAAGTTGTTGAAGTAACTATGAATGATAGTGGCCAAATAGAAATTAAAAATTTACAAGAGGGTAATAGCTCTTTAGATTTTCATGCGGTTGCTATGACACCGCAACTTCAGGATGCAGAACAAATCAAAGCTTTAAGTGAAGCTGCTGCTGCTGAGGGTATTAGTATGGATGAAGTGACTAATCGTATCATGCAAGCAGCACATGGTGGAGATTTGAATAATACCAAAAGTCCAGTTACTATTGAGGTAAATGGTGAGCAATTTACTGTAGATATACATAAAACAGATTTTATAAAAAGTAACATCAATGGTAATAAAACCAATGGAGCTGATTTTGATGTGCCTTTTGAAAAAGATGGCAATACTGTTTTTGGTAATGTTTCTCAAGTGATTAAAGGCACTAGTGAGTATGCTACTGATAGTACAAAACTTAGCGAAGTTTTAGCAAATGCTAATGGGGATATGAAGGGTCAAAAACTTGAAATGGAGATTACTTCTAAAAGTGGTCAAAAATATAAGGTTGAAATAGACTTAGAAAATTCCAAAGTTAGCTACCAAGATCCAAATGATCCTACTCAAACTATAAGTTTTCCTATTACTCACTCTCAATATAATGAAGCAACAGGAACTTCAGTGGGTATGCAAACAAGACCTGAGGATATTACTTATGGTCAATTAAATGATATTATAGGTATGTTTGCAAGTGATAAGGTTCCAACTACTACAATTAATGCAAATGCAAACGGAACGATCAATAATGGTGACTTTCAAACTATTCAACAAAATATAAATGATTCTAAAGATTTTGTAGAAGTTAGTATGGATTATAAGGGTCGTATAAGTATTACTGATAAATTTTCAACTAATACAAATATAGGTCTTACTTTAAAAGATTCAAATTCAAACAGTGGTTTTCCTCCAGCAGGTGAGGTAAGCAATGGTTCTGGTTTTGTATTTAGTGCAAATAATTCTTTAACTATTGATGATCCAAATATTGATTTAATTAAAGATTTAGATGATATGATAGATGCTGTTTTAAATGGTAATATGAGAGCTGACTCAGAAGGAAGTGATCCTAGAAATACAGGTTTGCAAGGAGCCTTAGAAAGGATTGATCATTTGCAAGATCATGTTAGAAAAATGCAAACAACCATAGGCGCTTACACTAATAATATAGAAGAAACAAATAAAAGAATGACTTTTTTAAATATCAATGTAGCTTCTATAAAAAGCGGTGTAACTGATGCTGATTATGGTCAGACTTATATGCAGTTTATGCAAACTATGGTTTCTTATCAAGCTATGCTTTCAGCAACCTCTAAAATTTCTCAAATTAGTTTATTAAACTACTTATAATTTTTTGATATAATAGCTTTTTTCTTTATAAAGGATATGTTATAAAAAAAGAAGCTATTTTTATTATTTTTAATATTTTAATTTTTTATTTTTGCTTAAGTTCTTTGATACCCGATCAAGCCTTGGTAAGTATTATAGGGTATTCTTTAGCAAAACTTAGTTATTTTTTATTTGGATCATTGACTAAATTTTATCCTTTTGTCTTTTTTTGGTTTAATTATCTTTTATATAAAAATGATTATAATTTTGAACTTATTGAGCGTAGATTTAGTGTGGCTATTTTTGCTTGTATTTTTGCTTCGCTTGTTTTTGCTTCAGCATTTTTACAAGATAAAGGTTATATAGCTTCTGCTATGTTTGTGATTTTAGATGGACTTTTTGGAAAAATAGGAAGTTTGATCTTAGTGATTTTGCTTTTAGCTTTTGCTTTTAGTATTTCTTTTCCGCAAATTATCAAAGAAGTATTTAAAATAGAGCTTGATTTTGATTTTTATTTAAAACTTGAAACTTTAATTAAAAATAAAATTTTTGGATTTTTTGGTGGTGATAAATACGAAAATGAAACCAAAGAAGAACAAGAAAAACTTAAGCAAGAGCTTTTAATCAAAGAAAAAAAAGAAGAACTCATTGAGAAAGAAGAGTTGCCAAAACAAGAGGTTCAAGAAAGTAAAAAATTCAATCTTGAAGATTTAAAAAACCAAGAATTAGAGGAAGTGATAATTAGTGAAGAGGATAAAAAGTTAAGTTCAAGCTATATTCATGAGCTTTCAGAACCTATTGCAAGTTTTGCTCAAAAAGCAAGTCAAATAAATATAAAGGAAGATGAAATGACCCCTGAAGAGTATTTATTAAAATACAAAAATAAAAGTGAAGATATTTATACTCAAACCTTAAAAAGTAAAAATTTAGATGAACCAAGCTATAAAAGACGTAATATAGATTTAAATGAAAATAAAGAAGAAACAATAGAAGAAAATTCCTTATTTGCCAAAGAGCTTAAAGAGCGTGAGCAAATGCTACAAAAAGCTAAATTGCTAGAAGAGTATAAAGCCTTGCAAAAAGAAAAAATTTTAGAAGAGCTTAATGAGGATTTTAAAAAAATCGAAGAATTAAATGCTATAGAAGCACAAAAAGAAGCTGAGTTTAAAAAAATTCAAAACAAAACTAGCTTTTTAGGGGTGAAAGATTTTAAAGATGAGGATTTTATCCCACAAAATGAAGTTAAAGAATTAGATTTTAGTGAAGATGATTTTAATAAGCCTGTTAGTATAGAAGAGTTAAGAAGTAAAAAAAATTATGAAAGTCCTTTTGTAGTAGAAGAAGTGCAAAATGAATTTAAAGAAGAAAAAGTTTCATTTGAAGTTACTCAAGAGCCTATAATGGAAGCAGTAGAAAATAAAACACACCATTCTATTGCTAATGAAGTGAGTGAAAATAAAGCTTTATTAGAAGATCTTGACTTTGGAAATTTTGAAAAACCAAAAGATTTTTCTTTACCACCTTTAGATTTTTTAACTATGCCAAAAGAAGGCAAAAGCGAGATAAATGAAGAAGAGATTGATAGAAAAATTTATGACTTGCTTGAAAAATTAAGACGCTTTAAAATAGGTGGAGATGTAGTTAGAACTTACACAGGACCTGTTGTAACTACTTTTGAATTTCGTCCAGCAGCAGATGTTAAAGTAAGTAAAATTTTATCATTACAAGATGATTTAGCTATGGCTTTAAAAGCTCAAACTATAAGAATTCAAGCTCCGATCCCAGGCAAAGATGTAGTGGGAATTGAAGTGCCAAATGAAAAAATTGATACGATTTACTTAAGAGAAATTTTAGAAAGTGAAGTATTTAAAAATTCTAGCTCACCTTTAACCATAGCTTTGGGTAAAGATATAGTAGGCGATCCTTTCATTACAGATCTTAAAAAACTTCCTCATCTTTTAATAGCAGGGACTACAGGAAGTGGTAAAAGTGTGGGGATTAACTCTATGCTTTTATCTTTGCTTTATAGAAATTCACCAAAAACCTTAAGACTTATGATGATAGATCCTAAGATGCTTGAATTTAGTATTTATAATGATATACCACATTTACTTACACCGGTAATTACTGACCCTAAAAAGGCGGTAAATGCTTTATCGAATATGGTAGCTGAAATGGAGCGCAGGTATCGTTTGATGGCTGAAGCAAAAACTAAAAATATAGAAAATTACAATGAAAAAATCAAAGAGCAAGGTGGCGAAATCTTACCATTTATCGTAGTGATTATTGATGAGTTGGCTGATTTAATGATGACTGCGGGCAAGGATGTAGAGTTTTATATAGGTCGTTTAGCACAAATGGCAAGAGCAAGTGGAATTCACTTAATCGTAGCTACGCAACGCCCTTCAGTGGATGTTGTAACTGGTGTTGTAAAAGCAAATTTACCAAGTAGAATTTCTTATAAAGTAGGACAAAAGATAGATTCTAAGGTTATTTTAGATTCTATGGGTGCTGAAAGTTTACTAGGGCGTGGAGATTGTTTATTTACCCCTCCTGGTATGAGTGGTTTGGTGCGTTTACATGCACCTTTTGCAAGTGAAAATGAAATTGAAAATATAGTAGAGTTTTTAAAAGCTCAACAAGTAGTAGAATATGATGAGAGTTTTTTAAAAGATGATAGTCAAGATGGATCTTACAAAAGAAGTGAATTTGATGATGGGGATTTGGATGAGCTTTATGAAGAGGCAAAGGCTGTGATCTTAGAAGATAGAAAAACTAGTATTTCTTATTTACAAAGACGCTTAAAAATAGGCTACAACCGTGCAGCAAATATCATAGAACAACTTTCACAAACAGGTGTTTTAAGTGAACCTGATGCAAAAGGGCAAAGAGAAATTTTATAATTAATTTCTTATTGCCTTATTATGATCTTTTAAAGTAGAGGTAAAAATATGCTTATTGGTTTTTTTATCTCTTACAAAGTATAAATATTCTGTTTTAGCAGGAAAAATGGCTGCCTTAATAGCTTCAAATGAAACATTACACACAGCTTCTTTTGGTATGCCATTAAATTTATAAGTATTATAAGAACTATTATCTGATCTTATTCTTTGTGGAGTAATTTTTTCATGAGAGTATTTTCCATAATTTAATGTTCCATCCATTTGAAGCTTCATACCTTTTCTTAAACGATTTCTAATCACAGATGAAACTATAGGCATTTCTTCATTACTCGCTGCTTCTTTTTGTATAATGGACGCTATGATGATATATTCATGCCATTTTTTTTCATTATATTCTCTAAAAATTTTATAAGAAAGCTTTTTAAATTCATTTGTAGAATAAGCTAAAAGATATTTTACCAAAAGCTCTTCTGTGATACCTTTTGGAATTTTGTAAGTTTCAGGAAAAAGCATACCTTCTTTAAAAGAACTTTGTTTGTAAAATTCCTGCATTAAGGTTTTAGCGTTTAAATTTAACTTCGGTGCTAGTTCTTCAAAGAAAATTTCAGTCGTTTCTCCAGGAATTAAAGTAATAGTTTCAAGCGCTGCTTTAGCAACGGTAAGTTTATGTAAAAATTCAACTCTATTTAGTTCTTTTGTGCCTATATTTATCCAGCCAGATTGTGGATGGCCTAAAAAATATAAAGTATATTTATCAATACTGCTCATTTTATAGTTATTTTTATCTAATTGCGTTATAATCTTACCAACAGAACCTTGTGGTATAAAAACTACAGAGTTTGTTTTTATAGGTAAAAGTAGATAATAAAAAATGGATAAAAGAAAAATTAAAATCAAATCACAACATATTAAAAAAATTCTTAAATTTTTAGCATTACCTATGATACTTTTCATTGCTTTGTTTATTTACCTCAAAAATGGAATTTACATAGAAAAATTAGAATTTTCTTCTATTAATTTGGAGAAATTATATATTAAATTAGATAAAAAACTCATTTTAAATGCTAAAAAAGTCGTAGTAAATTCTCAAAGTCAAAGTGTTCAAAATGAAACTAGTGCAAGTAAAGCTGTGCAGCTTATCAAAGATGTAAAATATATTTATTGGTTTTTTCAAGAAATCAATATCGATGAAATACTTGTTAATAACTATCCTGTGGAGTTAATTTATAAAAATAATCTATTCTTTGTAAATAGTAAAAATCTTTTAGTAAAAGTGAATTTAAAAATTAGTGATAAAAATATACAAGCTAATATTGATAATTTTCTTTTAAAAGATTACAATCTTAGTGTAATTGGTTCCTTGCTTATTAATCCTAAGACAAAATTTTATACTTTTAAAGGTAAAATTGATAGTGATTTTTTAAGAAGTGATGTTAAATTTTCACTCAAAAGAGAAGAGATTGCTTATGAATTAGAAAATATAAGCTCAAATAACATTTCGCAAATTTTTGATATTTTAGTAGAAAATGGAGTGGATTTACCTTCTAATCTTGCTCTTTGGGTGGGTGGTAAGGTAAAGGCTGATTTTTATTTTATAGAAAAATTAACCGGTTTTGCAGATTTTGGAAAACATAGATATTATTTAAATGATATCAACGCTAAAGGTTATGTAAATAATTTAAAAGTAGTTTTAGATAAAGGAATAGATCCTATCGTAAGTCCTTTTGTAAGACTTGAATTTGCAAAACAAAGACTTGATTTTATTTACGATGAATTGCGTTTTAATAATTATGATTTAGCTCAAAGCCAAATTTATATAGATAATATGCTAAATGAAAAAGCAGGAATTTATATACGCATTAAAAGTGATAATACTAGAGCTGATTATAGGGTTAATAAAATTTTACTTTTATACGATATAAAATTACCATTTTTACAAAATAATGGTGTCACAAAGACTGATTTAACACTGAAAATTCCTTTTGATCGTCCTGAGAAAATTACTTATAATGGTAGTTTTAATATTATTAATTCAAATATAAATATAAGTGATTTTAAGATAGCTCAAGCAAATGTTACTTTAAAAAAAGATAAGCTAGATATACAAAATGCAAGTGTGCAAAGTAGTATGATTAACGGTGATTTTAATGCAAGTGTTGATTTAAAGCAAAAAAAAGGTGATTTTAAAACCTTTATAGCAAACTTGGAATTACCACAAGAGAGCTTAAAAATGGAAAATAAATTTCTTGATTTAAGTTTTGATTTTGACAAAAATATTAGTTTATATAATAAAGAATTTACTACAACTTTAAATTTTGATAAAGGTATGTCTGTTTATGTTGAAAAACTTGCAAAATATAAAAATTATTCTAAATTAATGCAAAAAAATAAAGTACATGGCGGGGAATTATCTTTAAACACTTTAAATTTCCAAGATTTTAATGTAGATATTAATAATACCACTTTCGAATCATTTTTACTTTATAAAGATAACAATCCTTATGAATATGATAGTTTTAGCATAAAAATAAAAGGAGATGATTTTAATTTAACTAGTGCAAGTGGTAGTGTTTTTGCGCAAAAAGATAATGATGATGTGAATATTACTTTAAATAATATTAATTTTTTAATTTCTCAGCAAGATACGGAAAATACTTTAGATACTCTTGAAAATTCAACTTATAATATTAGTGGGAAAAATATAGATTTGATTTTGAAAGATTTTAATAAAACTTTAGATTTTGATCAATTTGACGCTAAAATTAAAAAAGATTATTTAAAAGCTTGGGCAAATAGAAATGAATCTAAATTTGATTTTTTGCTTAAAGAAAATCAAATGCAAATTAGAGCTTTAAAAATGGATGATGATTTTCTAAACACTTTTATGCGTCAAAATGTTTTTGAAAAAGGTGAGTTTAATCTTTATATAGATGGTAATAGTACCGATTTTTTCAAAGGTAAGTTTTTATTTAAAGATACATATTTAAAAGATTTAAAATTTCATCAACAGCTTTTAAGCTTTATTGATACCATACCTAGTTTGATTTTATTTAAAGCACCTACATTTAATGAAAAAGGCTTTAGTGTTGAAAATGCTGGTATAAGTTTTAATCGTAAAAAAGATCTTTTTGAGATAGACGCACTTAATTTTAATGGCGATAGTGCAGATGTGCTAGGTCAAGTTAAAATCAACTTAAGAAATAATCAAGTGGATGGTTTGTTAGAGCTTAGAACGCTAAAATCAGCAAGTTCAGTTATTTCTAAAGTTCCTATCATTAATCAAATCATATTAGGCAAAGATAGACAAATTAGCACGCAAATTAAATTAAGCGGAACAGTAGAAAACCCTGAATTTAAGACTCAGCTTATTACGCAAAGCTTGCAACTTCCTTATCATTTAATTAAAAATATTTTTGAATTGCCGGCTAATTTAGTGAAATAAATACAAAAAGGAGTAAAAATGAAAATCACCATCATAGGTGCAGGTAATGTTGGTGTAAGCACTGCTTATGCTTTGATTTTAAGAGAGTTGGTTGATGAGCTTGTTTTAATTGATATTAATAAAGATTTGCTTTTTGCTAGAGAATTAGAATTAAGTCAGAGTATAGCTGCTTTTAATTTGGATATTAAAATAACTTGCACAGATGATTATGCGCATTCAAAAGATTCTCAAGTGGTTATTTTTAGTGCGGGAGTAGCTAGAAAAGAAGGTCAAAGTAGAGATGAGCTTTTTGCTATTAATTCTAAAATTATGCTTGAGTGTGCAAAAAATATTAAAAAATTTAACAACGATCCTTTGTTTATCATAGTAAGTAACCCTGTGGATTTTTTACTTAATGCTCTTTATGAAAGCAAATTATTTTCATCAAAAAAAATCATTGCCATGGCAGGTGTTTTAGATAATGCTAGATTTAAATATGAAGTGGGTAAAAAGCTAAATATAAAAACTTCATGTGTAGATACTAAGCTTATAGGTTTTCACAATGATAGCATGGTTTTAGTAAAATCTCAAAGTAAAGTGCAAAATAAAGCATTAAATGAGGTTTTAAATGAATATGATCTTGCTCAAATTGAACAAGAAGTTAAAACCGGTGGTGCTAAAGTTATAAAACACTTAAAAACTTCAGCATATTTAGCCCCTGCAAGTGCTTGTGTAAGAATGATAGAAGCTTTAAAAAGTGGAGAATTTTTACCAATATGTGTGATTTTAGATGGAGAATATAATATAAAAGAAAAAGCTTTTGGTGTTATGGCAAGAATTAGTCTTGATGGAGTACTTGAAATTTTGGAGCTACAGTTAGATAACCAAGAGCAAAATATCTTAGAAAATTCTCTCATTCAGTATAATTACAAATAATTTTTAGGAGTTTTTTACTCCTAATGTTACTTTGCGTTATAAATACTTATTTGTTTTACTTTATATTTTAAATAATATTTACTCATATTATAAATTCGCTATAATAAAAAGTTTGTTTTAAAGATAACTTTTAATAAAAAATCATTGAAAATAACAAAAATTAGAAAGGAATTTTAATGGTAGCCCCAGAAAATACACCGGTTTGGGTTGATGAAGCAAGATGTAAAGCTTGTAATATCTGTGTTAGTTATTGTCCAGCTGGAGTTTTAGCAATGAGAGATGAAATCAGCGCAGTTTTAGGACAGATGATAGAAGTGGTTCATCCTGATTCTTGTATAGGCTGTAGTGAATGTGAAAGTCATTGTCCTGATTTTGCAATTTTTGTTGCTAAAAGAGATGAATTTAAATTTGCAAAACTTACGCCAGAAGCTAAAGAAAGAGCACAAGCTATTAAAGAAAATAAATATAAAAAATTAAACGCATAGGAAAAATAATGAGAGAAGTGATATCAACAGGTAATGTTTTAGTAGCAAAAGCTGCGATTGATTGTGGCTGTAAATTTTTTGGTGGTTATCCAATTACCCCAAGTTCTGAAATAGCACATGAATTAAGTCATATGCTACCAAAAAATGATGGTACTTTTATACAAATGGAAGATGAAATTTCAGGTATTAGTGTGGCTTTGGGCGCTTCTATGAGTGGGGTAAAATCCATGACAGCAAGTAGTGGGCCCGGAATTTCTTTAAAAGCCGAGCAAATTGGTTTGGGTTTTATAGCTGAAATTCCACTAGTAATTGTAAATGTTATGAGAGGTGGTCCATCAACTGGTCTTCCAACAAGAGTTGCACAAGGAGATTTATTTCAAGCAAAAGCTCCAACACACGGAGATTATGCAAGTATAGCTTTAGCTCCTGCTTCATTGGAAGAAGCTTACACTGAAACCATTAGAGCTTTTAATCTAGCTGAAAAATACATGACACCAGTATTTTTGCTTTTAGATGAAACCATAGGACATATGAATGGTAAGGCAAAATTACCTGATTTAGAAGAATTAGAAATTATTAACCGTAAAAAATTTACGGGCGATAAAAAAGATTATAAACCTTATGCAGCAGGGGAAAATGAAGCTGCTACGCTAAATCCTTTCTTTGAAGGTTATCGTTATCATATCACAGGACTTCATCATGGAGATATAGGTTTTCCAACTGAAGATGGAGTGATAGTAGATAAAAATATAAAAAGATTATTTGGTAAAATCAAAAATAATACCGATGAAATTTGTACTTATGAAGAGTTTATGTGTGATGATGCGCAGTTTTTAATCATTGCTTATGGAAGCGTTGCAAGATCTGCCAAAGAAGCTATCTTAAGACTTAGAGAAGAGGGTTTAAAAGTAGGGCTTTTTAGACCAATCACGCTTTATCCAGTAGCTGAGAAAAAAATAGCTCAAGTGGTATCTAAATTTGAAAAAGTTATGGTAAGTGAGCTTAATATGGGGCAATATTTAGAAGAAATTCAAAGAGTAAGTAAAAGAGATGATTTTATTAGCTTGCACCGTGCAAATGGTCGCCCTATAACCCCAAGTGAAATTATTGCTAAAGTAAAGGAGAATATGTAAAATGGCTTTTAATTATGATGAATATTTAAGAGTAGATAAACTTCCAACACAATGGTGCTGGGGTTGTGGGGATGGCGTTGTTTTAAAAGCTATTATTAGAGCTATTCAAAAACTTGGCTGGAATATGGATGATGTTTGCTTAGTTTCTGGTATAGGTTGTAGTGGTAGAATGAGTTCTTATGTAAATTGTAATACGGTACATACTACCCATGGTAGAGCTATTGCCTATGCAACAGGGATTAAACTAGCAAATCCTAAAAAACATGTAATCGTAGTAAGCGGAGATGGTGATACGTTAGCAATTGGTGGAAATCATACTATCCATGGATGTAGAAGAAATATAGATTTAACCCATATTTTAATCAATAATTTTATTTATGGTCTTACAAATTCACAAACTTCGCCAACTACCCCACAAGGCTTTTATACTGTTACTGCTCAAGCAGGTAATATAGACCCAAATTTTGATGCTTGCGAGCTTACTAAAGCTGCAGGTGCTTCTTTTGTAGCAAGAACAAATGTTATAGAAGCAAATAAGCTTGAAAATATCATTTTTAAAGCTTTATCACACAAAGGTTATAGTTTTGTAGATGTATTTTCAAACTGCCATATTAATCTTGGTAGAAAAAATAAAATGGGCGAAGCTGTAAGCATGCTTGATTGGATTAAAAATCGTTGTGTTGAAAAGTCTAAATTTGAACAATTAGACTATGAGCAAAAAGCAGATAAATTTCCTACAGGAATTTTACACCAAGATGAAAGCAAGGCAGAATATTGTGAAGCTTATGAAGAAGTTAGAAGAGCTTTAAAAGAAAAAAGAATGGTTGATTTAGGAGCATTAAAATGAAATATCAATTAAGATTTTGCGGTGAAGGTGGACAAGGGGTTATCACTGCAGGTGAAATTTTAGCTAAAGCTGCCATTAAAGAAGGACGTAATGCTTTTAAAGCTTCTACTTATACTTCTCAAGTTAGAGGTGGGCCAACTAAGGTTGATATTATCATTGATGAAAATGAAATCTTTTTTCCTTATGCAGTAGAAGGTGAAGTTAGTTTTATGCTTTCAACTGCTGATAAGGGTTATCATAGTTTTAAAGATGGTGTTTGTGATGGTGGTGTTATAGTTGTAGAGCCAAATTTAGTTCATCCAAGCAAAGAAGATTATGCTAGATGGAAAATTTTTGAAATTCCTATTATTACTATAGCTAAAGAAGAAGTAGGGAATGTAGCTACTCAATCAGTCGTTGCTCTAGCTATAGCTGCTTATATGAGTAAATGCATTGATATTGATGCATTAAAACAAACTATGCTTGATATGGTGCCTGCAAAAACTAAAGAAGCAAATGCAAAAGCTTTTGATTTAGGCATAGAATACGCTAAAAAAGCACAAGTAGTTTCTTGATTTTTCAAGAAACTCTCCTTATAAAATAATATTTATTAAATTATCGTTATAATATTTTCCATTTTAAGCAAAAAGGTAAAATAATGAAAGAGCTAAATGGCTCGCAAATGATTTGTGAAGCATTAAAAGAAGAAAATGTTAAAGTAGTTTTTGGTTATCCTGGTGGTGCGGCTTTAAATATTTATGATGAAATTTATAAGCAAACTCATTTTAAACATATCCTAGTTAGACACGAGCAAGCAGCCTTACATAGTGCTGATGCTTATGCTAGAATGAGTGGCGAGGTTGGTGTGGCAGTAGTTACAAGTGGACCTGGTTTTACTAATACAGTTACAGGTTTAGCTACTGCTTATAGTGATTCTATACCTTTGGTTTTAATTTCAGCTCAAGTTGCAAATTCTTTAATAGGAACCGATGCTTTTCAAGAAATCGATGCTATAGGTATTTCAAGACCTTGTGTAAAGCATAATTATTTGGTAAAAAATATCGAAGAATTACCTAAAATTTTAAAAGAAGCTTTTTATATTACTACAACAGGTAGAAAAGGGCCTGTGCATATTGATATACCTAAAGATGTTACTGCTGCTATAGGTAAATGGCATTATCCTAAAGAAATTTCTATGAAAACTTACAAGCCAACCTATAAAGGAAATATCAAGCAAATTAAAAAATTAGTAAGTTTGATTAAAAATGCTCAAAAGCCTTTATTTTACCTAGGTGGAGGTTGTATAGCTTCTAATGCTAGTGATGAATTAAGAGAATTAATTCATTTTTGTCAAATTCCTGCAGTTGAAACCTTGATGGCTCTAGGAACTTTAAGAAGTGATGATGAGCTTAATTTAAAAATGGCAGGCATGCATGGGAGTTATTGTGCAAATATTGCTTTAAGTGAGTGTGATTTACTTATTGCTGTGGGCGCTAGGTTTGATGATAGGATTACTGGTAAAACAAGTGAATTTGCTAAGGGCGCAAAAATCGTTCATATCGATATAGATCCAAGCTCTATTTCTAAAATCATCGAAGCGCATTTTCCTATAGTTGGGGATATTAAAAGTGTTATTTTAGATACCTTAGAAGAATTAAAAAAAGAAAGTTTTGATAATACAAAATACCAAGAATGGTTTAAAACTTTACAAAGATATCAGCAATTATATCCTTTAATCTATGAAGACAGTGATGAAGTTTTAAAACCTCAATGGGTTATAGAAGAATGTGCTAGATTAGCTCCTGATGCAAGGATAATTACTGATGTAGGGCAACATCAAATGTGGGTAGCGCAATTTTATCCTTTTAATTATGCAAGACAACTTGCAACAAGCGGTGGGCAAGGAACTATGGGGTATTCTTTACCGGCCGCACTTGGAGCTAAATTAGCTGTGGGTGAAGAAGTAGTGGTAAATTTTGTAGGCGATGGTTCTTTTTTAATGAATATACAAGAGCTAATGACAGCAAGTGCTTATGGAATCAAAGTGATTAATATCATTTTAAATAATTCTTTTTTAGGCATGGTAAGACAATGGCAAAGTATGTTTTATAAAGAAAGATTTTCTAATACAGATTTAACAAGCCAGCCTGATTTTGTCACTATTGCTAAAGGTTTTCATTGTGAGGGTTATAATGTCTTTAGTAAAGAAGAATTTCAAAAAGCTTTCAAAGCAGCCTTAGAATCTAAAAAAACTTGTGTTTTAAATGTAGCTATAGATCGTTATGAAGATGTATTACCTATGGTGCCTGCAGGCGGAGCTATTTATAATATGATTTTACCTAGCTATAAAAACAAGGATAAAAAATGAAAAGAAGAGTAATTTCTGTCATTGTATTAAATGAGCATGGGGTATTATCACGCGTTGTTGGGCTTTTTTCAGGACGCGGTTATAATATAGAATCTCTTACAGTTGCACCACTTGATGATAAAGAATTCTCAAGGATTAACATCGTTACTTTAGGCGATGAAAAAGTTTTTGAGCAAATTATTAAACAACTTCATAAACTCATACCTACTTATAAAGTGATTGATTCTAGTGATTTTATAGAAAAAGAAACAGCCTTGGTAAAGATTGCTTTAAATGAAAATTTTGCAGGCTTAGATGCTATATTAAAAGCTTATAATGGTAGTGTAACTTATAGTGATGATGAGTTTATTATAGTAATGGCAAGTGATAATGCAAAAAATATCGATAACTTTTTAAAAACCATGAAAAAGTATAACCCTATTAGTGTTGTTAGAAGTGGTTCTATTTTAATGGAGGTAAAATGAAAATTAGTGAAATTGCTAAATTTTTAGGCATAGAATATTGTGGAGATGATATAGAAATTACAGCTTTAAATTCTTTGAATAATGCAAGTTTTACTGAACTTAGTTATTGTGATGGAGAAAAAAACTCTAAAAAAATTGCAAGTAGTGGAGCTGGGGCTATATTGATCTCAAAAGAATTTGAAAATTTAGTTTCAAAAGATTGTATTAAGCTAGTTGTTGATAATCCACATTTATCTTTTGCGCTTTTAAGTAAGCTTTTTGCTAAACCTTTAATTTCTAGTGAAAAGAAAAATTCTAAAATCGCTAAAAGTGCCAAGATTATGCCAAATGTTTATATAGGCGAAAATGTCCAAATAGCTGATCATGTGGTGATAATGGCAGGTGCTTATATAGGTGATAATGTAAGTATAGGTGAATATACTATAATCCATCCAAATGTTGTGATTTATAATGACACTAAAATAGGTAAAAAATGTCATTTACTGGCAAATTGTGTTATAGGTAGTGATGGTTTTGGCTATGCACATACAAAAAATGGCGAGCATTATAAGATTTATCATAATGGAAATGTTATTTTAGAAGATTTTGTAGAAGTTGGAGCTTGCACGACTATTGATAGAGCAGTTTTTGAAAGCACTATCATAAAACAAGGCACAAAGATTGATAATCTTGTTCAAGTAGGGCATAATTGTGAAGTAGGGGAGAATTGTCTTATAGTAGCTCAAAGTGGAATTTCAGGTTCAAGTATTTTGGGTAAAAATGTTACTATGGGTGGGCAAAGTGCTACAAGTGGGCATTTAGAAATAGGGGATTTTGCTACCATAGCTGCAAGAGGTGGGGTCACTAAAAATTTAGAAGGTGCTAGGGTTTATGGTGGTTTTCCTATCATGCTTCAAAAAGATTGGTTGAAATTTCAAGCAAAAATTATCACAGCTTTTAGGGATAAACATGAGTAAAAAAGTATTTAAAACTATAGAGTTACATGGTAGTAAAAGTGGAGAAATAAGTCTTTGTAATCTTTCTAATCCTTATGGTATAGGAAGTAATGATGTTTTAAGTATAGGTGTGGCTTTAAAAAAAGAAAATGGAATAGATTGGAAAGTTCATATTCCATATGAAAATTTAAAAGATCTTATCCTAGCACTTCAAGAAATAGAAAAAAGTAAAGCCTAGTTTAAAAACTAGGCGTATTTAAATCCCGTTTTCTTCCTGCACTTACAATTAAAACAAAATTAAGTACAATCAAAACATACACAAAAGTTGGTATAGGAAAAGCATCGCCATTTGCATAAGAATGAAGCCCAGAAAGGTAAAAATTTACTCCAAAATAAGTCATTAATATACTATAAAAGGCTAAAACGCTAGCACTTGCAAAAACAAAAATAAAATAAGTTTTGAAAATAAATCTTAAGTGTAATACCATGGTATAAACTACAATAGAAATCAAAGCCCAAGTTTCTTTTGGATCCCAACCCCAATATCTTCCCCAGCTTTCATTGGCCCAAACTCCACCTAAAAAATTTCCTATCGTGAGCATTGCAAGTCCTATTATCATAGACATTTCATTAACACAGTGTAGTTTAGTGATGTTTAAATCTATGTTTTTATTTTTACCTCTTAAGGTAAAAAGAATTAAACTTAAAATCCCTATAATAAAACAAAGTGCTAAAAATCCATAACTTGCTGTTATAATAGAAACATGAATATTAAGCCAATATGATTTTAAAACAGGTACTAAATTCCCAATTTGAGGATCCATAAAGCCAAGATGAGCTACAAAAAGTGAAATACCTGCTAAAAAGCTCGCACCACATAAGGCTAAGAGTGATTTTCTAAAAAATATCACAGCACTTATCGCACAAGCAAAAGCTATGTAAATCATACTTTCATAAGCATTACTCCAAGGAGCATGCCCACCTACATACCAACGAATGCTTAAAGCTAGTGCATGTATGAATACACATATACTTAAAATGATGTAAAAAAATCTATATACAAAGGCAGATAAAGAAATATTTTTTAATATAGTATAAAAACTTAAGAAGAAAAACACTAATGCAAAGCTAATATAAACAAAAGTTAGATTATCAAAGATGTTATAGTGATTAAGTAGTATTTCAAGATCTAATCTTTCTTTTGGCGGTAAAACACTGCTTCCATAATGATTTTGAAAGTCTTTTAAAGATTGTAAAATTTCATTTGCATCTTGCCATTGATTATTTTCAATACCATTGCGAACTTGTAAAAAATAGCTAACTAAAAGCACTTGTAAACGCTCTACATCTTCTTTTGCAAAAGGTAAAATTTGCACCGGTGAGTACCATTTTAAACTTTGCTCATTAATATCAGGAAAAATAGTTAAAGCTTGACCGCTATAAATATAATATGCATGATTTATTTTTTCATCTAAGGCTAGCAAATCTTTATCAAAGCTAGTTCTTAGTGAGGGCTTTTTGCGATTAGCTTCCTCAACATAATTGCTAAGCTTATATATCCCATTATCAAACACATCATCAAATGCTATGTATTTTTCATTTATATCTGTGCCTATTAATTCTCTTAGCTTGCCTGTTTTTGTAGCTATCATTTTGATTTTTCTAAATTCTTTAGGATAAATCATCATTGCTAGAAAAATTTGATCATAGTGAAGATTTAAAAATTTTTCTTTTTGAGTGATTTTATAAACAAACTCCATTGCCAAAGTATCTAAAGGTTTGATTCTACCATTATGATCTTGCACAAGTAATCTTGTAAAATTTAAAGAATGTTCATAGGAATTTTTTTGCAAATTTGAGATTAAATTTAAAATTTCATTTTTATTTTCTTGTGCAAAAAGCGGAGTTTGTAAATTTGCAAAAAGCAAAATAAACAATACAAAACTTTGGCTTTTTTTTAAATAAATGCTTAAACGATGAAATCTTGAGTTTTTGTCAAATAAAACCCATAAAAATCCCAAAATCAATAAAGTATAACCTATATAAGTAGGGATTTTACCAGGATCTTTATTGACTGAAAGTATAGTGCCTTGCTCATCTTGATCATAAGAACTTTGAAAAAATCTATATCCACCATAATCAAGAACATTATTCATAAAAATATCATAATCTAAGTTAATATTATTTTGCTCATCTATGATTTGAATTTTTGAAGTATAAGAAGATGGACTCATAGAACCTAAATAACGCTCTAGTATAAAATCTTTCAAGTGTAACGCAAAAGGAAGTTTAATTTCTTTGGGCCCCCAATTGATAGTAAAATCTTTTCCTTGTAGGTTAAAATGCACTGCTTGTTTGTTTGTAAAATTTGGATTTAAGGTTATTTGCGTATTTGCTTTTTGATAATTAATATTTAATTTTAAGCTAGCAGGTGTGATAGAATCTTTTTGTGGAATATATTTGATAGAGCTTATGATTAATTTCTCGCCATTTAAGTCTATAGTTTTTTCAAAATGCTTTTGAGTTAGCGGGGTAAAGCTAATAGGAAATTCAAAACTAGCATTAGTATCAAAATCAGTAATTTTTATAAATTCTTCTCTAGTAACTATGGTGCTAGAACTTTGATTTTCTCTTATATGCATTCCACCTTCTAAGCCAAAATATCTAGTAAGTCCAGCACCGATTAAAATCACTATAAAAGATAAGTGTAAAAGCAAGATAGAGTATTTTTTCTTTTGAAAAAGCTTATTATAAAATATCACTCCGATTAAATTTAAACCTAGTAATAAATGCAACATATCAAACCAAGCATTATTATAAATTAAAGCTTTAGCCGCACTAATACCAAAATCATTTTCTATGAAAGTTGCTACAGCACAAGCTATAGCATATATGCTCATTAGTAAAAAACTCATTGCAAAAGAAAAAAAATACTGCATTTTTAACCTTTAAATATTATTTTCTTTATAAAAATGTATAAGTTTTTGTGCTATGGTTGCTTCGTCTAAATTTTGATTTTCTTTTTGGTTTAAAAGCTCCATTGTAGCGCTTAATCTTTTTGCGCTAATAAAACCAGGATAATTTAGCAAAGTTTGGCTGTTTTTGTTTAAAATTACAATAGTAGGGGTGGCTACTATATCATAAATACTAGAAAGTTCGGCTGTACTTAAGTCGCTTTTGTGGTTTTTATAAAATGTATGAATTTTTTTATAGCTTATATTTATATAATATGAGCTGTATTTTTCTTTTATAAGTTCTTGTATTTTTTTATCATTTTTAATTTCTTCTTTTAATTTATCACAATAAAGGCAATGATTTGCGCTGAAAATGATTAAAATGTTTTTATCATCACTTTTTATATTTGCATTATCTTTAAATAAATGAGCTATTTCTTCATAAGATTTTTTATCTAAATCATTTGCTTTTTGCAAATTTTCTTTAGAAAATTGTGTACCACTTGAGATTAAATTAGAATCAAGTTTTTCTTCATTAGAACAAGCTATAAAAAAAATACTTAAAAAACTAAGTGTGAGTATTGTTTTAAACATTTAAAATCCTTGAAAAAGTTAGGAAAAGTCCTTATTCGCTATTATAGCGAATAAGGTTATAAGATAGTGTTAAAGAAAGTATAAAGCATTAAAAATAAAAATACCAAACCAGTGATTAGCATTGCAAATCCTGCAAGTTTAGCTAGCCATTGATATGCTTTGAAGTTACTTTTATTTTCATATAAAGTGCTTAATTTTCCACTTTCTTTTAAGCGTTTATACCATACGCTTCTTTCTTGTTTAATCTCTTCTTCACTAATACTTCCTGAGAAAATCACCATATCCATAGGGAAGCGATCTGCTCTAAAATGTGTATTAAAGAAGTGAATTGCAAAAATAAATCCTGTAGCAAGTAAAGCTTCATCAGAGTGAAGTAGGGTTGCTAAGTTGATTGCTTCACCTGGTAAAAATTTACCAAAGAAAGCAGGAAACCATAAAATAAGCCCTGAAATACCAATGATAAACATACCCCAAAATACTGCTAGATAATCAAATTTTTCCCAATAAGTCCAGCGGTCAAATTGCGGTCTTGGTCCAAAACCAAAAAACCATTTAAAATGATCTTTCATATCTTTAAAATCTTGCCAATTTGGCATTAAAGAATCAGGACCAAAAGTAGCTTTTAAAACTTTCATAAAGCTTATTTTACCAGTGATTGGATCTCTTGCTACATCACGGCGTTTCCAATTTACAATGATGATTTCTCCAATGTGAGAGAAAAATACTGCAAACATTACTATAGCTGAAATATGATGTATGGTTGCTGCATTAATGATATCTCCACCCATTAAATCAATCATAGGTTTAGCCCACGCTGAATCATAGAATTTTTGTGGTAAGCCTGAGAAAGCAAGACCCAAAAAGCTAGCTGCCATAAAGAAATGTTGAATTCTATGGAAAGTACTAAATCTTCTTACTCTTACTTTATCTTCATGCGCTGCTTTTCTTGCTTCTTTCCATTCTTTAGGATATTTTATACGCATAGTAATTAAACGCAAGCACCAAAGTATAGTATGGGCTCCAAAGAAAACAAATACAGAAATCACCAAAATAGTCATGAATATATAAGCACCATGCAACCCAGGATATTTTTCACCATCGCTATGATCAGCATGCGCCATCCAATTTACGAAATTTTCATTTGCATTTGGATGACATGATTTACAAGTTTGAACACGGTTTATTGGCGAGAGGGTTGAGTTTCTTTCGCTTGATTTTAATATATTGTGTTTACCATGACAATCAGAACAAGTAGCAACACTTGGAGTTTCACCTGGTGTGCTTAATACCATACCTTTACCATGGAAAGTCATATGAAAAGTTGTGCTTTTTTGTTTATGGCATTGTGCGCACTTTTGATCGACTAATTGTTTTTGTGAATAAATTCCTGAATGTTTTGGAGTGATATGAACAGAGTGACAAGTCGCACAAGATGGTTTTTCTTTTTTCTTTTGTGTATCTTGAGCAGGTAAGAACTCTTGCACCCCATGAGCACTCTTTGCTAAAGCATTACTTGCTTTTTCATGGCAAGTTGCGCATTTTTGATTGATTAAGTTTTTACTTGCTGCAATATCAACTCTAATGCCTTTACCTTTTTGAGCATGACAATCACGACAAGATGGGGTATTGCTAAATTTAAATCTTGAGTGAATAGTATCTTTAAACTCGATAATTTCTTTAGCTTTTTCCCATTTAACTGTATCTATTTTTTCAACTTTTCTACCTGAAGTTACCCATGATTCAATGCCATCAAGCATTACAACAGAGTTCTTATAGCCAAGTTCTATAGCAACTGCGGCAGCTTGAGAAGCTTCAAATCTAAAACGATTTAAACCATAAAATACTAAATTTGCATTTTTATCATTAGGTAGTAAATTTTGCCAATTTTCCACATAGGTTGATATGGAATTAGGTATATATCCATTAGCTTGTCTATCTTGCTCTGAATTGACATCAAAAAAATAAGTATTGTTTTGATCTAGCATTTCTTGAGCTTGCGCTAAGCTAATACTTTTTACACCTTCTATTGAGCCTATTTCTCCATTAGCCTCAGCAAAAATAAATCCTGATGGCATAAAAAGAGTAAAAAGGACAATAAAAAGTCGAGTGATTAAATTTTTCAAGACTAGCTCCTTATTTGAAGGAAGAATTTTTTATTCTTCCTTTGTTTTTATTTACCATTTAGGATATTTTGTGCTTCTTGGATATAAATTAAAGCTTCTTCTATGATTTTCTTAGAATAAGCAGGTCCATGAACACCCCAAGAACCATCTTTTTCTAGTCTATCAGCTATGGCTTGAGCTTGATTTGTTAGGCTTAGTACTTTTGATTTTTGCTCTACTGAAAGTTTGGTTTTTTCAGCAAAAGTTTTATCAATATTTGCTATGCCTTTTCTAATTTTCTCATAGCCTTCTTTAACAGGGTTTTGCCACTCCATTACCTTATCATAAATCATTTCTTGATTGCTAAAGTGAAGTTTTTCAGGTAAGGTTGATTGCACAGGACTATGACAACCACTTGCACCAGGGCCCATTAGATTAATATCACTAAAACTAGTTCTACCACAACTCCACATTAAATCAAGGAAAAATCTACCTTCATCATCTCTAGCTATAGTCCAACCACCAACTTTAGGTGATCTTTCTTTGCCTTCTGGTGGGTTAAGTGTTTTTGCTGTTTTATCTACTTTGATATTCCAAATATGTGAAGCTCTAACATTATCAAACCCGCCTTTATCAGGGTTTTGAACCGCTCCAAAGTTTTCACAACTCATCATATTTGGCATGTGACAAGCTGTACAATTATCTTTTGCATGAATTCCGCCTTTTTTGAAAAAGCTTGCTTGAGTTTCATGACAGTCTTTACAAGTTTTTTTAAGTTTTGTTTTAGTATAACCGCTTTTCCAATCATTAAAAGTTACTTCATGTGGATCATGACAAGTATTACATCTCATACCCTTATCATAGTGTGCTGAAGAATACATTTGAGCACCTTCTGTTCCACACGCAGGACAACTTGATTTAAAATATGCGTTGAAAGGTTTTCTAGGATTGATTTTAGCATCGGTTTCATTATATGAAAATCTTTGATGACATCTTTCACAATTTGATGGCATACCCGCACCTCTTGCTCCATAAAGATGTGCTCCAGCCCCATGGCATTCCTCGCAAGTAATACCTTTTGAGATGGTATGTTTTTGAAGTTCTTTTGGATTGCCCAGTGCTTTATAAAATTCTTCCTTACTTTTAAAGTCAAATTTAAAAGTATGACAGGTTTCACAATATGCAGTAGCAGGTTGGAAAACAGCTTTTTCTTTATAGGTTGCAGCATAAGAGTTTGTTCCCCATACTTGAGAGCCATTTCCTCCAAAATCTTCCATTTTAGTAGGAAAACCAGGTGCAAATGCAGCTATTTTTTGTGCCATTTCAGGGGTTAAAAACTCACTCCAAAGTCTTGAGAATTGATTACCTCCAGCGGTTAATTTACCACTTAAATCACTCAAATTTCCATCTTCAACATGGTAGGTTCCACGCACAAGCCATCTATCTATAAAACCGTATTTTGTTCTTGGTGTTCCAATGAGAGCATAAACATCATTTGGATAAATTCCATCAGGTAAAATAGTAGCTTGAGAATTATACATAGGTTTTTTCAAACCATCAGCTCCACCAACTTCTTCCATTTCATGCGGAAAACGCACGGTTTTTGCATGACGAGAACGCTCCCAAGAAGCATATTGAGCAGGGTGACACTCACCGCATTTTTTTGGCCCTACAAATTTGTTTGGAAAATCCAAAAAAGACTCATAAGGCAAGCGATAAGTAATAGAAGCTTGTTTTAAATCATGCTCAGCAGCAAATTTAGCTCCATTCTGATTTAAAACCCAGTTTTCAGTTCTATCACTATGGGTAAATTTACCCACCAAACGCCCTTCTTTTTCATATTTAAAAATAGGGTGATGCTTGTAAAGATAGTCAAAAAATGCATCTTCTTGAGCTACATATCCATCAAGGGTTCTAGGCTCTGAAGAAGCAAAAGCTTGCGAACTCAAACTTATGCCTAAAGCTAAACAGGCATAGGTAGCAACCTTAGCTAATTTGTGTTTCATAACTTCCCTTTCATGTAGTTTGTTAAAAGATAAAAATACTCTTATTTATTATCTATTAACTATTAAAGTATAATTTTGACTATTTTTTAATAAAAAATAACTTAAATTTATACTTTAATTAATTATTTATTAATATAAATATTAAAAAAGAAGTTTCTTGAAAGTGTTAAATTCTACTTATAGTTCCCACTACCTTACCCACGATTAAAAAATCACCATTTTGATAATGAACATCTGCATAACTTAGATTAAAAGAGTGTAGATAAACTCCGCCTTTATTACTTTTAAAAATTTGTTTGATAAACAAACCATCTCGAGTATTTACCGCAAAAACCCCGCCTTCTTTAAAGCTTTTACTTTTATCTACTAAACACAAAGAGTCATCTTTGATTTCAGGCTCCATGCTATCGCCTATACAAGGGATGATATCACAATCTTTAGAGCCAAAAAAATCACTTAGTTTTTCATCTATAATCACTTCTGAAAAACTCACATTATCATTTAAAGCTCCACCTCCCATAGAGGCATTAACATCATAATATTTTAAAACATTATAGCTTAGATCAAGTGATGGAGTATTGCTCTCAAGGGAATCTTCATAAAAAAATGCATTGATATTGATATTTCTTTCATTTAAAAAATGAAGTATTTGTTTATAAGGTATGGAATTTCTAAATTTCATACTATAAAAGGTATCAGGATTGATATTTAGCATTTTAGCCACATCAGAATCTTTGGCGTTTTTTATGCCTTCTTTTTGGAGTATAAATTTAAGTTTATCAGTAATTTCGTTCATTTGCATAAAAATCCTTTTAAATAAAAAGTATTTTAGCAAATTTACTTTTATTTTGCAAGAATTCTTTTAAATTAAAAGATATTTAGCTTCCAAATTTATGGAAGCTAAAAAATTATTTATTGATTAAGCTTTTGATGTATTGATCTACCATGTATAAGCCATTGCCATTATCGCTTATGAGTTTGATTTTATCTACTATACCTCTAAAAAGCGCTTCTTCTTCGTGTTGTTCGCTTACATACCATTGCAAGAAATTAAAAGTAGAATAATCTTTACTTGAAAGCATAAAATCTACAAGATTGTTAATAGAAGCAGTAATGCTTTGCTCATGCTCAAAAGTTTTTTCAAACACATCAAGTAATGATTTAAATTCACTATCAGGTTTTTTAACTTCTTTTAATTCTACTTTAGAATCAGTTTCATTTAAATAAGTGATGAGTTTTCTTGCATGATCACTTTCTTCTCTTGCATGCTCAAACAAAAACGCTCCCGCACCATCAAAACTATGTTCATAACACCATGAACTCATGCTTAAATATAAATTTGCCGCATACATTTCTTTATTGATTTGCTCGTTTAGTAAAGCTACTACTTCTTTAGAAAGCATTTTTTCTCCTTTTTTAATAATAATTTTATAATGATATATTTTAAAGTTTAATTTATACTAAATTTATATTTTATGTATAATTACGCTAAAAAATAAAGAGTAAAAAATGCAAATAAATACTTTTAAAGTTGATAAAGCTATAACAAACAAAAATGAAGACTTATTTAGTAGAATAGAAAATGCTACTGCACTGGCGAAAATTATAAAAAGTTATCAAGATGAAGATAGTATTTCTATAGGTATTATAGGGGATTGGGGTAGTGGAAAAACTTCTTTTGTAAATATGATTTTAGAGGAACTTAAAGATGATGAAAATTTCATTATAATAAATTTCAATCCTTGGAATATTTCCACTAGAAAACAACTTATTAGTGATTTTTTTACAATGCTTTCTAAAGAAATTTGTAAAGTCCCATTTCCTGAATTTAAATGTAGGAATTTAAAAAAAATATATTCTCATTTTAAATTTAAATTTTTTTCTGAAGTATCCCAAAATTTAGAAGATTTAGCATTATTGTTTAAAATGTCATCTTATGTGATCGCAGATCCGGTTACTTCAGTGGCAATGTCTAAAACTTCAAATGCTATCAGTGATTTTAATAAATCATTGAGTGCAGAGAAAAAAGGTTTAGATGAAATTAAAAATAAAATCAACACTGCTTTATCAAATATAGACACAAAAATCATTATAGTTATAGATGATCTTGATAGATTAGCCGATACGGATATACGAGAAATTTTTCAACTTGTTAGATCTATAGCAGATTTTAAAAATACTATGTATATTCTTGCTTATGATAATGAAATAGTCACCAAAGCCTTAGATAAAATCCAAAAAGACAAAGGCGAAAGATATATAGAAAAAATAGTGCAAGTTCCTATAGTGCTACCTAAATTAAATAAAGCTGATTTAACAGCAATTTTTATGCAAAAAATTGAACAATTTAACTTTACTTACGAAAAAATCGATAAGAATGAATTTATAGAGAACTTAGAAACAAATAATTTTGCAGGTGCTTTTGAAAATATAAGAGATATCAATAGATACTTAAATGTTTTAAAATTTGAAATGAGTGCTATAAAACAAGAGTTATATTTGTATGATTTTGCTGTGATTACTTTGTTTAAGGTTTTTGAGCCAAAATTTTATGAGTTTATTTATAACTATTCTGAATTTTTCAAAAGAACCGCTTTAGATTCTGATGAAAAAAACAAAGAACTTCAAAAATCCACATACACTAATTTTATTGATAAACAAATAAAGTGTTTAAATAAGTTAAATAAAGAAGTTGCTAAAAATTTGTTAATTTCTATTTTTCCTAGAATAGATGATTTGTATAATAGAGATTTTTCTGAAATAATAAAAGATAGAATAGTATATGAATATAAACATAGGATTGCTTCTTCAGAATATTTTCAAGATTATTTTGTGTTAAATTTCACAGAAGAGCTTATCAAAAAAGAAACTATAGATAAAATTATAAAGGCAAATTCACACCAAGAGTATGATGATATTTTTAGTAAATATTGTTTAAAATCATCTGAAGCGTTAAATGAATTACCTTTTAAAATGAGTGTTTATGCTAAAGACTTTAAAAGTAGTGAATTTATTTATTACCTTTGGAGTATTTTTGATGAAATTTATAAAGAGGAAGATTTTTCTTACTATGATAGATGTGAGTGCTTTTTTGAATTGATTTCAAATATGACAGGTAAAGGAGATATAAATAACAAAGAATTACTTAATGAAAAATATCCACTAGATGCAAGAATGTTATTTATATATAGTTGCAATTATTCTATGAGAGAAAAAGGGTATTTTTATGAGAAAGAATTAAAAATATTATTAGACAAATTACTTCAAGAAGATAGTGAAAAAGTAAAAGAGAAAATAAAAGCACATATTTGTGCTCTTAGAACAAATAACTTTCATTACCTAAAAAACACTTTTAAAATTTTTGCACAAAATTCAAAAATATTTTTCTTGGTTTTAGAATTTTTTATAGAAAAAGATGAAAATAATCAAAAACACATTAATCAAAAATTATTAAATTATATTAAACTTTATGAATTAAAAACTATGATCGAAGAAACTTTTAAAAATCCTACTGATGAACAAAAAGAGCTTATAGAATTTTATAAAAATGACTTGCAAAAAAAAGCTTTGCGGTATATTAATCCAAGAGGATATGTTGAAAAATAATTTTATTTTGCTTAAAATTGTAAGTTTATTTATTATCAAAGGTTAAAAATGCAAGAATGGTTAAAAGTAGATGAAGAAACTTTAAAAAACAAAGTGCGTGAAGCGTATTTTTCAAAATTTTCTGTAGTTGGTTCTAGTATTGATTTTATTGTCACACAAAAACACAAAGACTTAGGCGAGATTAATTTATTTTGGGCTGAAGCTAAGCAAGGCATAAGTGATATTAAAAAATCATTTGTTCAACTCATTATGACTATAAAAAATGGAAGTTTTCATACCATGCAAACACCTGCTTTAATAGGTGCATTTGATGCTGAAAAAATCGCATTTTTACCTTATTATAAAATTCAAGAAATTTTTTATCAAAATGATAGGGTTTGGGGTGTAGCAGCTAGCAAACACACAAGTGAACAGTTTTTAAAACTTTTAAAAGAATTAGATGAAATTTTAAACGAAGCTTTGATTTTTTACTATGAGAAAAATGATGAGGAATTAAAAAAATTCATAAAAGAAAATTTAACAAACGAAAACATAAGTAAATTTAAAATCGACAAAAACAACTTTGTAAGCATATATCACAAATGGAGCAAAAGCGTAAAAGAAAGCATAAGTATAGATTGGGATTTAGCAAAGAAAAACGGCATTATCGATGCGGACTTTTACCTAGCTGATTTACTCTCAAATGAAAATCAAACCATAGTAGAAAAGCTTTTTGCTATCTTGAATAAAGATCATTATGAATTTAATGCCAAAAAGACAGATCTAGGCTCTATCGCTACGGAAAAAACAGGCTTTAAAGATAATCAAAAAGCACATAAAGATTTTTGGGCTATTTATGAGCGTCCGCCTTTAGAGGAATTTTGGGATTATATGATAGAGCGCAGGGATTTGCTTGTAGATCAAGACATTAGAGAAAGAAAGGGAGCGTTTTTTACTCCAAGAATTTGGGTGGATAAAGCAAGTGAGTATTTATCAAAGGCTTTAGGCAAAGACTATGAAGAGAAATACTATATATGGGACTGTGCTGGTGGGACAGGAAATTTACTAGCAAATTTCACAAATGCAAAAAATATTTTTTGCTCTACTATAGATAAAGCAGATGTTGATGTGATACATGAGCGTATAAAAAATGGAGCAAATTTATTTGAAAATCATGTTTTTCAATTTGACTTTTTAAATGATGAATTTTTTGATAAAGTAGATGATAAAGGCAATGTCATTTATAAATCAAAACTACCTTCAAATTTACAAGAAATTTTAAAAGATGAAAACAAACGCAAAAAACTCATCATCTTTATAAATCCACCTTATGCAGAAGCAACTACTACATCTACCATAGGAAACACAGGAAAACACAAAGATAAAGTTGCTGTATATAATAAAGTTTATGAAAATTATTTGGGAGTTTGTGGTAAATCATTAAGAGAACTTTTTGCACAATTTTATATAAGAATATATTGTGAGATAGAAGACTGTGTATTAGCTACTTTTTCTACTTTAAAATATGTAAATAGTTCTAATTTTTCTAAATTTAGAGAAACTTTTAAGGCTAAATTTTTAAAAGGCTTCATAGCACCTTCTTATACTTTTGACAATGTAAATGGAAAATTTCCTATAGGATTTTTGATATGGGATATGAGTAAAAAAGAAGAAATTAAAAAAATAAAACTTGATGTATTTAATGAAAATGGAAATTTTTTAGGTAAAAAAAGTTTTTTTCCTTACGAGAAAAATATAAAAGATTGGTTAAGACAATATAATGATAAATGTAAAAATAATAAAGATAAGTTGGCGCATTTAGTTAGAGGCAGTGTTGATTTTCAAAATAATAATGTTGTTTTTATTACTCTTGTTCCATCTCAAAGTATTATAAATGCTAGTAATGAAAATTCTATATTTAAAGAAAACTTATTAGTTGATTCTATATTTTTTTCTGTGCGTCATGCTATACCTGCTACTTGGCTAAATGATAGAGATCAGTTTTTATATCCAAACAAAGCATATCAAAACGACAAAGAATTTCAAAGTGATTGCTTAGCTTTTATGCTTTTTCATGGGCAAAATCGAATAAGTGCAAAAGAAGGTGTAAATCACTTCATACCTTTTAGTGAGAAAGAATTAGGCATTACTCAAGAAGCATTTAAGAGTGATTTTATGTATAAATTTATAAATGGCAAGATAAAAAATGAAGATGTTTTATTTGATGATGAATTAGATAAGGTGGAATTTTCTAATGAAGCAAAAGAACTTTTAAAAGCAGGCAAAGTGCTTTTTAAGTATTATCACACACATAAAGAAAAGGCGGGGTATTTAGTAAATGCTTCTTTGTATGATATAAAAGAATTTTTTCAAGGTAGAGATGAAAAAGGCAAGATGAATATACCCAGCAAAGCGAAAGATGAGCATTATAAAATTTTGCTTAATGATTTGAATTTAGCTTTAGATATTTTGGCTAAAAAAATTGAACCAAAAATTTATGAATATGGCTTTTTGAGAGAGTGATTAGCTAATACTAAAAGAAAAAACACTACCTTTTTGTGGGTTAGATTGAATTTTTAAAGAACTTTTGTGTAAAGTGAGTATTTTTTTAACTAAAAACAATCCCAATCCAAAAGAGTTATTTTGTGTTGAGTTTGCTTTGTAGAATTTTTTTGTTATAAATTTAAGATGTTTTTCTTCTATGCCTATGCCTTGATCTATGATAGTAAAATTTTGATTTTCTACAATGATTAGTACCTCTTTTTTGCTGTATTTTAAGGCATTATCTATTAGATTAATTATGACTTGTTCTATGAGAAATTTATCCGCTTTGATAAAGCTTGTTTGGCCTTGAATTTTCAACCTATCATCTCTAAAACTTTCTAATAAATTTTTACTTAAAGCATATAGGTCGAATTTTTCTAAATTTAAAGAATCAAAATTAAGATTAAAAACAAAATTGAGTTTGTGTGTTAGTTGGTTGATTTTTACGCTTTGTTTGTGAATTTTTTCAAGTAAAAATAATTTCATATTTTCATCATTGGTTTCTTTTAAAGATTGCAAGCTTAAATCTATAACGCTTATAGGGTTTTTAAGCTCATGTGATATAGCGCTGATTACATTGCTTAGTTGGGTGTTTTTGGTTTGAATTTTCTTTGCTTGTTTTTTGTTTTTTAATTCTTGCTTGATGAGTAATTTTTTAATTTTCAATAAGCGTAAATTTAAATTTTTTAATTCATAAACGAAATTATATTTTAAAATGAAATTAGTATTTGATTTGATACTTTTAACAAACAATAATAATTCTTGAAAATAATTTTTGAAAAAATTAAATACAACAAAATAAAACGCAACAAGTACAAGCAAAAAGAAAGAAAAAATAATAATATTTTTAATCCAAAAATTTTGCACCAAAGAGTGTATTTTAGGATATACAATGATGATGTATTGATAGTTTTTATAAGCATAAGCTTTAAAATAAATTTCTTTTTGCTTATAAAAATCATGGGTAAAATTAGACTTAAAATGATTTAGAAAATAAGAATAATCTTTTAATGATGAAAAAATATCATCATTTTGTTTAATGATAAAATCCGCTCTGGTATTTTGAGCAAATTGCTTGATATTATTGGAATTTAGTGTATCTAATAACTGAAATTGTAAAACATCATTGAGTGTTTTTAGTTTTTGCTCATAAGTATTTTTTACCGTAGTATTGATATAGCTTTCATTGAAAAAATAAAACAATATAAAAAAAGCAATACAAAAAAATCCAAGTGTAAAAAGGAAAAATGTTTTTATTTTTAACACAATTTATAACCCACCGAACGCACTGAAATGATATTTTCTTTAATTTGTGGAATTTTTTGTTTTAATCTTAAAATAGCTGTATTGATTGTCTTATCGCTTGTTGTGTCATTTTTCCATACTTGCTCACTTAAAAATTGACGGCTTAGAAGTTGATTTTTGTGATTAAAAAAACACTTGAGTAATTCCACATCTAGGGTTGATAAATTTTCAAATGTATTTGTTTTATAGGTTAATTTTCTCTCTTCTATATATAAGGTAAAATCTTGATAAGAAATTTGTTCTTTTGGAGTTTTATTTCTTTTGGTTACGGCTTTGATTCTAAATAAAAGCTCATTAAAATCAAAAGGTTTACATATATAATCATCACAGCCTTGCTCAAAACCTTCTAAAATATCTTTTTGTAAAGTCTTTGCACTAAGAAAAATCACAGGCTCCATATAACCTTTTTTTCTTAATTGTTTTATCATCTCTACACTATCACCACTTGGTAAATTTCTATCCATGATGATTAAGTCTATTTCGTTTGTATCTAGAAAATATTCTAAGTTAAAAAAATCAAAATAACTATAAATTTTTATATTTTCTTGACTAAGTCTTAGTGTGATTAATTCATTTAAGTCTTTATCATCTTCTATCAAAATAATATTTAACATATAAAAATTATATCAAAAAATACATGTATCCAAAATGTTTCCAAGTTTTTTTAAATTTTCATTACTTTTTAACTAAGGAGAAAAAATGAAAAAACTTTTAGTTTTAAGTGTGGCTGCTTTTGTTAGTTTAAACGCAGCAGAATTAAAAATAGCAGGTTCATCTACTGTCTATCCTTTTACTTCTTTTGTTGCTGAAGAATATGCTGTTATAAAAAATACAAAAACACCTATAGTTGAAAGTCTTGGCACAGGTGGTGGTTTTAAAGTTTTTTGCGAGGGTATTACTGATATTTCTAATGCTTCAAGAGCAATTAAGCCAAGTGAATTTGAAACCTGTAAAAAATCAGGTGTGAGTGATATAGTCGGGATTATGATAGGCTATGATGGCATAGTTTTAGCTCAAAGTAAAATCAATACCCCGTTAAATATAAGCTTACATGAGTTATTTTTAGCTTTGGCTAAAGAAATTCCACAAGATGGAAAATTAATCCCAAATCCTTACACAAATTGGCAACAAATCAATAAAAATCTACCAAATAGAAAAATTACAATCTATGGTCCTCCATCAAGTTCAGGAACAAGAGATAGTATAGAAGAGCTTGTAATGGTAGATATTTCTAAAAAAATTCCAGAATACAAAGGTGTATATAAAACTATACGTCAAGATGGAGTATTTATACCAAGTGGTGAAAATGATAATTTAATTGTTTCAAAACTTTCTGTTGATAAGGAAGCTTTTGGGCTTTTTGGATACGGATTTTTAGCTAGCAATGATGATAAAATTAATGCTGCCCACATTGATGGTGTAAAAGCTGATGAGAAAAATATATCTGAAGGAAAATATAAACTAGCTCGTTCTTTGTTTATATATATGAATGCTAAGAAAAATCCAGAAGTATTTGAATTTGCAAAAATTTACATGAGTGATGATTTGGCTAAAAGCGGAGCAGAATTAGAAAAAATAGGATTAGTTTCTTTGGATGAAAAAACTTTAAAAGCAACCCAAAAACATATAGAAGAAAAAGGTTTATTAACTGATGAGCTTGTTAAAGCAGGGAAAGTTTTTTGATTTAGGATGAAAAATTGATAAAAGAAAAAATAATAAAATTAACGCTTTTTCTTTGTGCTTTTGTTAGTGTAGTGGTAAGCTTTGCTATTATGCTAACTATTTTAATTGAAGCATTAAAATTTTTTCAAAAAGAAAGTGTATTTACTTTTTTATTCTCAAGTCAGTGGGCAGCAGATGCTGCATTTGTAGGTGCTGATGGAAGTAGCAAGCATGGGGTTTTTGGTGCTTTGAGTTTATTTTGGGGAACTTTTTATATTTCATTGATAGCAATGCTAACAGCCTTACCTTTAGGTGTAATGTGTGCTATTTATCTTGGAGTATTTGCAGGTAAAAAATCTAAAAACTATTTAAAGCCTATTTTAGAAATCATAGCAGGAATTCCTACTGTAGTTTTTGGATTTTTCGCAGCCATAGTTGTAGCTCCATTTATAGTATGGTTTTTCTCTCTTTTTGGTATCAAAGCTAGTTTTCAAAGTGCTTTAGGTGCAGGTTTTATCATGGGCATTATGATAGTTCCTATAGTGGCTTCACTTTCACAAGATTGCATTGAAGCTGTAAGTTTAAAAAGAATCAATGGAGCTTATGCTTTAGGTATGACTAAAAAAGAAGTTGTTTTTGCAGTGATTTTACCAGAAGCAATGCCAGGTATAGTTGCAGCTTGTCTTTTAGGACTTTCAAGAGCTTTAGGTGAAACGATGATTGTTGTTATGGCTGCTTCACTGCGTCCAAATTTAACAATGAATTTTTTAGAAGATATGACAACAGTTACTGTAAAAATAGTAGAAGCATTAAGCGGTGATCAAGCTTTTGATAGTTCTTTGGCTTTAAGTGCATTTTCTTTAGGACTTGTGCTTTTTATTATTACATTAATCATTAATATTTTTAGCGTTTATCTGATAAATCGCTTCCATAAAAGGAAAAATTTATGAAAAAACTTTTCAAACAAAGAAAAAAAGCTTCAAAAAATTTCAAAAGATTCTGTAAAATAGGGCTTTATATAAACCTTATTTTTCTTTGTATTTTTTTATCAAGTGTAGGGTATCTTGGAGTAGGAGCTTTTAAGCAAACTTATATTTATGTAGAATCTGATAGAAATAATCCTTCTTATGAACTTTTATCACGTGCTGAACAAAGGAAAATAAGAACAGGTCAAATCAAAGAAAAATCTTGGCTTTTAGCAAATTCTGAAGTTGATCAATATATGAAAAAAAACTACAATAAACTAAGTGATGAACAAAAGGCTTTAGTTGATGAATTAGTTCAAAAGCAAGAAATCAAACTAAGTTTTAACACAAATTTTTTCCTTAATGGAGATTCTAAATCACCTGAAAATTCAGGAATCTTTGCTTCTGTGGTTGGAACTTTGCTTGTAATGTTAGTATGTATGGCTGTGAGTATCCCAATAGGAGTTGGAGCGGCTATTTATTTAGAAGAATTTGCTCCGCAAAATGTATTTACGCATTTTATAGAAGTATGTATAAATAATTTAGCTAGTATTCCTAGTATTTTATTTGGGCTTTTAGGACTTGGAGTGTTTATTAATCTTTTTGGGATGCCGCGTTCGAGTGCTTTAGTTGGGGGATTAACTTTAGCTATTATGAGTTTGCCTATTATTATTGTATCAACTAAGGCTGCCTTAAAAAGTGTGGATATTAATATGAAAAATGCAGCATATGCTTTAGGTATGACTAAAATTCAAATGATAAAAGGTATTATGTTACCTTTGGCAATACCTATGATTTTAACAGGTTCTATTTTAACTCTAGCAGGAGCTATTGGCGAAACTGCACCTTTAATGATTATAGGTATGATAGCTTTTATACCTGATGTAGCAAACTCAATTTTTGCGCCAACAAGTGTTTTACCTGCTCAAATTTTTTCATGGTCGGCTATGCCAGAACGCGCATTTTTAGAAAGAACAGCAGCGGGGATTATAGTGCTTTTATCTCTTTTGGTGATTTTAAATTTAGCAGCAATACTTTTAAGAAGATATTTTCAAGGAAAATTAAAATGATAGCAAAAACAACAAATTTAAATTTATTTTATAGTAAAAAACAGGCTTTGTTTGATATTAATATGGAAATTCAAAAAAATAAAATTACAGCTTTAATAGGTGCTTCAGGCTGTGGAAAATCCACATTTTTGCGTTGTTTTAATAGGATGAATGATAAAATAGCAAAAATCGATGGTCTTGTTGAGATTGATGGAAAAGATGTTAAAAATCAAGATTTAGTCGTGCTTAGAAAAAAAGTTGGAATGGTATTTCAACAACCTAATGTTTTTGTAAAAAGCATTTACGATAATATTTCTTATGCTCCAAAACTCCATGGGATGATCAAAAACAAAGATGAAGAAGATGCTTTAGTGGAAGATTGTCTTAAAAAAGTAGGGCTTTTTGAAGAGGTAAAGGATAAGCTAAAGCAAAACGCTCTAGCACTTTCAGGTGGTCAGCAACAACGTCTTTGTATTGCAAGAGCTTTAGCTATAAAGCCAAAATTATTACTTTTAGATGAACCAACTTCTGCACTTGATCCTATATCTTCAAGTGTTATAGAAGAGCTTATTAAAGAATTAAGTCATAATCTTTCCATGATTATTGTGACACATAATATGCAACAAGGTAAGCGCGTGGCTGATTATACTGCGTTTTTTCATTTAGGAGAGCTTGTGGAATTTGGAGAGAGTAAGGAATTTTTTGAAAATCCTAAAAAAGAAAAAACAAAAGCTTATTTAAATGGAGCTTTTGGATAATTTTTATTTATTTAGAAATTTTGATGATGAAATTAATCAAAATTTCTAAAATACATTTGTTTATTCTTAAAATCAGTATAATTAAAAATATATTTATCTTTAAAAAAGCAATTTTTAAGTAAAATTACTTTTACTTTCAAAAATTATTATCAAAAAGAGTATTTATGGCCAGCAAACAACTTTCACTCAAGCATCTTAGTATGCCTATACTACTTGAAATGTTTTTAAGATATTTTTCATTGATTATTAATACCGTTATGGTTTCGCAGTATTCTAACTTTTTAGTTGGAGCTATGGGTGCGGGTAATCAAGTAGCAGATTTATTTATCATTATTTTTAGTTTTTTAAGTGTGGGTTGTAGTGTGGTGATTGCTCAAGCTTTAGGAGCTAAAAATTATACTTTAGCCAGAAAAGTAATCCATCAAAGTTTATTTTTAAATGGCTTAATCGGACTTGTGTGTGGAAGTTTGATTTTATGGCATGGAGAGTTTTTGCTTTACCTTTTACAAATTCCAAATGAACTTTTAAAAGACAGTGAAATTTATTTGCATATGCTTGGAATTTGTTTGTTTTTTGATGCTATGGGTATAGTTTTGGCTGCTATTATTAGGGTGTATAATATGGCTTATTGGGTTATGTTTACAACCTTATTGATGAATGTTGTGATATTTATAGGAAATTTTTATGTGTTACATTTTACCAAATTAGAGCTTTTTGGAGTAGGGCTTAGCAATATATTAGGACGTTTAGTAGCTTTTGGTATGCTAGTGGCAATACTTAGTTTTAAACTTAAAATTTATCTTAAAATTAAAGAGATGATAAGCCTTGAAAAAGCTGTACTTAAAAAGATTTTAAATATCGGTGGGTTTGCTGCTGGTGAAAATTTAATATGGTTTATACAATACACCATAGCTTTTGCTTTTGTAGCAAGTTTAGGTAAAGAAAACTTAAGTGTTCAAACGATTTATTTTCAAATTTCTTTACTTATTATGTTAGTAGGGCAAGCTATAAGTGTGGCAAATGAGATTATCATAGGTAAATTAGTTGGCGCAAAATACTTAAATGTAGCTTATAAACATACTTGGATAGCTTTGTATTTTAGCGTGGTAGCAAGCGCTTTTGTAGCTTTACTTAATTATGTTTTGCAAGATTTTACTATGGGTGTAGTAAAACTTGAGGAAAGTTTAAAAGATCTTATGATACCACTTTTTACTCTTTCTATTTTTTTAGAAATTTCAAGAACTTTTAATATAGTCATGGTGAATTCTCTAAGAGCAAGTGGCGATGCGAGATTTCCGTTTTTAAGTGGAGTGGTGTTTATGCTTGGGGTTTCTTTACCAGTTGGTTATGTGCTTTGTTTTTATGTTGGACTTGGAATTTTAGGAGTTTGGATAGGTTTTTGCGCGGATGAGTTTTTACGTGGTATTGTAAATTCATATAGATGGAAAAGTAAAAAATGGCAAGGCAAAGCTCTAGTATAAAAGGAATTTTAGAATTTAAAGAATTTTGTTTTGCTTTTGAAAAGAAAAAACTTAAATACCTAAGACTTAGGATAGATAGAGATTTAAATTTCAAGCTTAGCATACCGCTATATTATGAGCAAAGAGATGTTTTAAGATTTTTAGAAAAAAATGAAAGTTGGATTAGAGCTAAAGAAAAAGAACTTTCTTTAAAAAGGGTAGCTATAGCAAGTGATGAGCTATATTTTTTAGGTAGAAAATACAAGTTAGTCTTTGATGAAAATTATAAAAAAGTATTTATTAAAAAAGGTAAAATCTTTGCAAAAAATCAAAAAGCCTTAGATCTTTTCTTAAGGCGTAGTGCTAGAGTGATTTTTGAGTTTTATATAAAAAAATGGGAATTTGCTTTTGAAAGAAAGGTGCAAAGAATTTGTATTAAGGAAATGATTTCGAGATGGGGTTCTTGCAATCATCAAAAAGCATACATAAACTTAAATTTAAAACTTATGCAAAAACCTATAAAAGCTATAGAATATGTGATTTTACATGAACTTACACATTTAATCTACCCACATCATCAAAAAGAATTTTATGATTTTTTATATAAATTAATACCTGATTATAAAGCATGTGAAGTTCTTTTAAAGAGTTTTATTTATTAATAAAAATTTATTTTATTTTAAATAATTATTTATTAAAATAAATAGTTTTTAAATATTTCTTTAAAGGAGAAACAATGAAAAGAAGAAGTTTACTGAAAGTAGGTGCTATTGGTTTAGCTGCTATGCTTTTTAGTGGGGTGGCTTTAAATGCTAATGATGTAGTTAATTTCCCAAAAGATAAACAAAAAGCTTTATTGCTCTCAAGTTCAGGTTATAAAGATACTGGATATTTAAATCATGCTTTACCTTGGCTTAAAGAATTTGTTGAAAAAAACAACTTAAAAGGTAAAAAAGTAGCTTTTGTACCTTATGCAGGTGTTAGAAAAACATATGAGCAATATGAAGCACAAGTTGCTAAAGCTTTAGAAAGTTTAGGACTTCAAATAATTAGTGTACATAGGGGTAATGCTGCTGATATTGTTAAAAGCGCTGATGCGATTTTTGTAGGGGGTGGAAATACTTTTGAACTTGTAAATCAACTTTATAATAATAACCTAGTAGAACTCATCGCAAAAAGAGTAAGCGAGGGTGTGCCTTATGTTGGTTGGTCAGCAGGCTCAAACGTAGCAGGTGCAACTATGATGACAACTAATGATATGCCTATAGTTGAACCAAAATCATTCAATACTTTTAATATCTTCCCTCATCAAATCAACCCGCATTTTATCTCAGGCAAACCAGTAGGACACAATGGTGAAAGCCGTGAAGAAAGACTTGAAGAGTTTTTGATTGTTAATCCTAAAGTAGTTGTTTATGCTTTACCAGAAGGTGTTGCGTTATTACTTGATGGCAAAAAAGCAAAAGTTTTAGGTATGGATAAAAATGCTCCACTTTTAAAACTTGAAAATAAAAAAGAAATTCAAAAAATCGCTATCGGTTCTGAATTTAACTACTAAAATGACAAGCTATCTATATTTTAGATAGCTTGTTTAAGCTTTCCTTAGAATTAAAATTGTTATATTTATGCTTTAAAAATTTAATTTTAAGGTTTTAAACTTGCTTTTAGAAATTACTTTTGATTATAAATCTAAAAACGATATTTTTGAGTATTTGTTGGCTTATTATGCTAAAGATTATGTGTATAATTATGAGCAAAAAGATGAAAAAATCATTATTAAAGTTAAAGGCGAAAAAGATGAAATTCAAGCCTTTTGTTCTAATTTAGAAAATATCAGCCACAGTGTTTTTTTAAACAAATTCGACTTAAAAGTTATAGAAGAAGATTTTACACCTATAAAAAAAGAAAAAAACTTCACTAAAAGAAGTTTTTTAACAAGACTTAATGCAAATGCTTATACCCAAGGCGAGCTTTTAGAAAATGAATGGGGTGTTTTTATAGAAGAAGAATTTAAAATAGAAGAAGATTTTATAAAAATCACTAAAGAAAATTTCTGCGATAACTTGAAAAAAGCCTTGGAAAAATTAAAAAACAAAGAAAAAATATATTTTAAAAGCTCAAAAGGAATATATGCTTTTGAAATTTTTAATGAAGCATTGGATGATTTTTTAATACCTTGTGATCCAAAGCATATCAATGCATTTTTTTCTTGTAATAACGAGCAGTTTAAAATCTTAGCAGGGGTTGAAAAACCTCTAATGAAACTTAAATTTAATGCTATTTTTAGACAAAATCATCAATTAAATCATGAGTATTTTAAAATAAAAATATACGATAATCTTTTCTTGTTTGCCTTATGTTTTGAGCTTGAAAAAGAAGGAATTAAGTTTTTAAATTTTAAAAAGCTAGAACATTTTGAGGATGATTTTGAAGTGGCTTTAATCGAAAATGAGCTAGTAGTTTGTAGAGGTTATGATTATATTTTACCTGAGTTTAAAAATTTGATTTTTCAAAAAGAAGATAAAAATTTTGCAAGAATTTCTTGTATATTGTCTGATTTTAAAGACAAAAAGCCTTTGCTTTTAGAACTTAGCAAAAGAAATGATGATATTATTTTACTCGATAAAGAAATCAATCTTTTAAAACTAAATTTACCAAAAAGCTTTGATGAATTTTATGAAACTATAAGTCAAGATGATGTTGCTAAGAGATTGCTAGCTAATTATGAAAAAGAATTTACCCTAGTGCGAAAAGAACTAAATATGGCTAATAATTTTTTTAATATTTTTGGCATGGTAGGGATGATTTTAGAGCTTGATGAAGATGTCCAAAGTGCCGCATTAGCGCTTTTGGCTTTAGCGGATGAGAGTAAAATGGCAAAAGGTGTTAGGATAGATTTTAAGTTTAATGAGCAAAAAGAATTTGATTATACTAAAACACTAAGAAGTGTAATGAGTTTTAAGCTTGCTGGAGTAGAAAATCAAATCATAGCCTTAGGTGTTGTTGAGAGTTTGGCGTATTTTTTAAGAGATTTATTTGATGATTTAAAGGCTAAAGAGCAAGTTGATTGTGCCGTGCTTAGTGGAAGCTTATTTGAACACAAAAGCCTTAGTAAAAATGTATTTAAACACATACCATTTTTTAAGTTAAGTGATGTCCCACTTTGGATATGAAATTCATATTAAAGGGCTAGTGCAAGGCGTTGGCTTTCGTCCTTTTGTTTTTAATATAGCTAAAGAGCTTAATTTAAAAGGTGAAGTTTATAATAATAGCTTAGGCGTCGTTATAATCCTTGAGTGTAGTAATGATGAATTAGAAATTTTTAAAGAAAAACTTTTTACTAATTTACCACCTTTAGCTAGGATAGATGATTTTAATTTTTCTTATAAAAAACTTCAAAAAACTTATAATGAATTTAGCATAAGTACTTCACAAGATAGTGAAAAATTTAGTCCGATTTTGAGTGATTTTGCTCTTTGTGAGGATTGCTATAATGAATTTTATGATGAAAAAAACCCGCGTTTTAAATATCCTTTCATCACTTGCACAAATTGCGGACCAAGATTTTCTATTATAAAAAAACTCCCATATGATAGAGCTAATACGACTATGGATGAGTTTAAAATGTGTTTTTTTTGTCAAAGCGAGTATGAAGATCCTACTAATCGTCGCTTTCATGCTCAACCACTCTCATGTCCAAAATGTAAAATTACTATCTTTTTAAAAGATAAAAGTCAAAATATTTTAGCCAAAGATGAAAAAGCTTTTATGTTGCTTGCAAAGCTTTTAGAAGAAGGTAAAATCATAGCTTTTAAAGGTATGGGTGGGTTTCATTTAATTTGTGATAGCACAAATGAAAATGCTATAAATGAACTTAGAATACGTAAAAATCGCCCTAAAAAGCCTTTTGCTATTATGGTAAAAGATCTTAAAATGGCTCAAGAATTAGCTTTTATCGATGAAGCCGAGGCAAAACTTTTAACTTCAAATTTAAAACCCATAGTTATTTTAAATAGCAAAAATATCCATAAAAGCTTAGCGCCAGATACTAATAAAATAGGTATTATGTTAGCTTATATGGGAACACATTTAATGCTTTTTGAACATTTTAAAAAACCTATCATTGCAACAAGTGCTAATTTAAGTTCACAAAGCATTATTTATGAAGAAACAAAACTTTTAGAGCAACTTAGCGATGTGTTTGATTTTTATCTTGATTATGATAGAGCAATACATAATTCAAGCGATGATAGCATTGCTCAAATTATTGGTAAAGAAGTAATGTTTTTAAGGACTTCAAGGGGTCTTAACCCACTTTATATCAACACAGCAGGTATTTTTAATGTAAAAGAAAATATTCTAGCTCTAGGAAGTGAATTAAAAAATGAATTTGCATGTTTTTTTAAAAATCAAATTTTTATTTCTCCTTATATAGGTGATATGAAAAGTTTAGACATACAAGAGAGATTTTTTAAAATTTTAACTTTCTTTCAAAACTCTTATAAACTAAATTTTGATCATATTTTAAGCGACAAACACCCACAATTTAACTATGTAAAAGAATTTAGAGATTATAAAAATTTTCGCGTGCAACATCACTATGCGCATTTGTGCGCTTGTTTATTCGAATATAAAATTTACAAAAATGATGTTTTGGCCTTTGTTTTTGATGGAACAGGTTATGGGGATGATGGAAAAATTTGGGGTGGGGAAATTTTTAGAGCGAGTTTAAAAAGCTATGAAAGGCTAAATCATTTTAAAAATTTCAAACTAATTAATGTAGATATTAAAAATATCGCAAATTTAGCTTTAGCTTTGATTTTTGATTTTAATTTAGAAAGCAAAGCTAGCGAGTTTTTAGCTAAATTTTCTCAAGTAAAATTAAACAATCTTAAAAAAATTCACACTCAAAGCTCTTTATATACAAGTTCTCTTGGTAGGATTATTGATGCTTTTGGCGCTTTTGCTTTTGATATACAAAGACTTGATTATGAAGCGCAAATTGGGCTTTTGATGGAAAAATATTATGATAAAAATCTTGATTATAGTTATAAATTTAATATCAAAGAAAAAGAAATTTGCTTTAAAAATGCTTTTTTACAAGCTTTAGAAGATAAAGATAAGGTTAAAATTAGCACAGGTTTGCTTAATGGCATTGCAAATTTAATTATAGAATATTCAAAAGATTTTAAAGAAGAAGTGTTTTTGTGTGGCGGAGTATTTCAAAACAAAACCTTGCTTGAAATTTTAGATCGAAAAAATTTTGCTTATAAAACTTCTTTACAATTTCCTTGCAATGATAGTTCTATTGCACTTGGGCAACTTGTGCATTATTTATCTTTAAAAACTTAATAAAACTCATATTTTTTTAATACTTTTTTATATACAATAAAATAAAAAGATAAAGGAAAGATTATGTGTAAAGATTGCGGCTGTTCTATTAATGGACACGAACATCATCATGATCACCATCATGAAAATCCGGCTTTAAAAGATGAAAAAACTATTAATGTTATTAGTAAAATTTTATCAAAAAATGATCATCAAGCAGCTCATAATAGAGAGCATTTTAATGAGTATAATACTCTTTGTATTAATCTAATGAGTTCTCCAGGAAGTGGTAAAACAACACTTTTAGAAGAAACTATAAAAACTTTAAAAGATGATTTAAAAATAGCCGTGGTTGAAGGGGATTTAGAAACTAACAATGATGCAAATCGCATTATCAAAGCAGGAGGCTTAGCTCATCAAATCACCACAGGACAAACTTGTCATTTAGATGCTTTTATGGTGCATGAAGCTTTACATCATTTTAAACTTAGCGAACTTGATATAGTTTTTGTTGAAAATGTAGGAAATTTAGTATGTCCTGCAAGTTATGATTTGGGCGAGCATTTAAATGTAGTTTTACTTTCAGTAACAGAAGGTAGCGATAAGGTAGAAAAATACCCGGTGATGTTTAGAAAGGCTGATTTATTAGTTATTACTAAAGCTGATTTAGCTCAGCATTTTGACTTTGATTTCAAAGCAGCTTCTATGGCTGCTAAAAGGCTAAATCCTAAAATAGATATTATGATTTTAGATAGCAAAACAAAAACAGGATTTGATCTTTGGATAAATTATCTAAAAATGAAAAAGGAGCTTAGCTAATGTGTCTTTCTATACCTTCTAAAATTTTAGAAATTGATGAGCTAAATTCAGCTATAGTAGAAACTTTAGGGGTTAAAAGAAGGGTGAGTTTAGACTTGATAAGCGAGCCTTTAAAGGTAGGCGATTATGTGCTTATACATGTGGGTTTTGCTATGGAAAAAATCGACACTCAAGCTGCACAAGAGAGTTTAAAAATTTATACAGATATAGCAGAGAAAATGCAAAATGGACAAATTGATGAAAATGAAGGCGATATGGGGCTAAAAAATGGATTTAATTAATGATTTTAGAGATAAAGAAAGAATTTTAGTCCTAAAAGAACTTATTGCTTCTAAAATTACTAAGCCTATTAATATCATGGAAATTTGTGGTGGACATACGCATAGTATTATGAAATTTGGTTTACCTGATTTATTGCCAAAAGAAATTAACTTTATACATGGTCCAGGGTGTCCTGTATGTGTTATGCCAAGAGAGCGTATTGATGTGGCTTTAAAGCTTGCAAGTATGCCAAATACTATCTTTTGTGTATTAGGCGATATGCTTAAAGTACCAGGAAGCTATGAAAGCTTAATTGATCTTAGAGCTAAAGGAGCTGATGTTAGAGCGCTTTATACACCTTTGGATGTGATAGATATAGCTTTAAAAAACCCTGAAAAAAATATAATCTTTTTTACCATAGGTTTTGAGACAACTACACCTATGAGTGGGGTGATTATAGAAAAAAGCATGGCTTTAAATTTAAAAAATTTATTTTTTCATATCAATCATGTTTTGGTTCCACCTGCGGTAGAAGCTATCATGCAAGATGAAAATGTAAAAATTGACGCCTTTTTAGGACCTTCTCATGTAAGCGTTATCACAGGATCAAACATTTATAAACCTATTGCTAAAAAATACCAAACACCTATAGCAGTAAGTGGATTTGAACCGGTTGATATAATGCTTAGTGTGTTAAATATAGTAGAGCAAATGAATGCAAATACTTTTGAAGTTTATAATGAATATCACAGAGTAGTTAGCAAAGAGGGTAATTTAAAAGCCAAAGCTTTAGTGGAAAAATACTTTAAACCTTGTGATTTTGAATTTAGAGGTCTTGGAGTGATTACAAATGGTGGGCTTTGTTTAAAAGATGAATTTGCACACTTAGATGCTAGCAAAGTGTTTGATTGTAAAGTGCAAAGTAAAGATGAAAGCAAGGCTTGTATTTGTGGTCAAATTTTAAGAGGCTTAGCTAAGCCTTATGATTGTAAGATATTTGCAAAAGCTTGTACTCCAAAAAATCCTATAGGTAGCTGTATGGTTTCTAGTGAAGGAGCTTGTGCGGCTTATTATAAATATTATCAAGATAAGGCATAAAATGAAGCAAATTACTTTAGCCCATGGTGGTGGTGGTGAAGAAATGAATGCTTTGATAAGTGAAATTTTTTCTATTTTTGAAAATGATATTTTAAAAGAAGCAAATGACGCTGCTATTTTAGATGATTTGGCTTTTAGCACCGATTCTTTTGTACTAAATCCTATCTTTTTAAAAGATATAAATATAGGAAAATTAGCAGTTTGTGGTAGCGTAAATGATGTATTAATGGTGGGAGCAAAACCGCTATATTTATCGCTAGCTTTGATTTTAGAAGAGGGTTTTGAGATAGAAAAGTTAAAAATTATACTAAAATCCATAAAAGAAGAATGTGATAAAGCGGGAGTAAAACTAGTTTGCGGGGATACTAAAGTTGTTCCTAAAAATAAAGGCGATGAAATATATATTAACACTTCATGTATAGGTAAAAATATACAAAAAATCAACACCAAAGACTTAAAAAGTGGTTGTAGTATATTAGTTTCAAGGGATATTGGAGCTCATGGTTGTGCGGTTTTGGTTGAAAGAAATAATTTAGAGGCAAATATCCAAAGTGATTGCAAAAGCTTAAAAGATGAAGTTTTAGCACTTTTAAATGCAGATATTTCTATAAAAGCAATGCGTGATGCTACGCGTGGCGGACTTAGTGCGGTTTTAAATGAATGGGCTAAATTAAGCAATTTAGAGCTTTTAATATATGAAGAAAAAATCCCAGTTTGTGATGAAGTTTTAGGGGTTTGTGAGCTTTTTGGATATGAGCCTTATGAGCTTGCAAATGAAGGAACTTTTATTATTTGTGTAGATAAAAAAGATGAGCAAAAAGCATTGGAAATTTTAAAACAATTTAATGCTAATGCGGCCATTATAGGTGAAATCACAGCTAATGAAAAAGCAAGAGTGGTTTTAGAAAATGCTTATGGAGCAAAACGCATTTTAGAAGCTCCAAAAGGCGAACTTTTGCCAAGAATTTGCTAATGCATGAGTTAAGCATTACAGAATCATTACTAGAGCTTTGCGAAGAATATGCTCAAGGAAAAATTATTGAAGAAGTGCATGTTAAAATAGGGCGCTTAAGTGGAGTTGAACCTCCACTTTTGCAAAGAAGCTTTGAAACTTTTAAAGAAAATAGTCCCTTATGTAAAAATGCTAAATTTGTTATGCATATTCAAGAAGTAGTAGTTGAGTGTCAAAAATGCCATTTTAATGGAGTACTTGAAAATAATATCTTTTGGTGCCCAAAATGCGAAGATAAAGATTTAAAAATCATAGATGGAGAAGAACTTTATCTTATGCAGCTTGTTTTAAAAGAAAATGAGGATTTAGAAAATAATGACAAATAAAGAAATTATCTTAGGTGCGGGTTGTTTTTGGTGTACTCAAGCTGTGTTTGATGAAATTAAAGGCGTAGTTTATACAGAAGTAGGTTATAGTGGTGGTAAGCCAAATCCAAGTTATGAAAGCGTGATAAATGGCGATGGAAATATAGAAGTAGCTAAGATAATTTATGATGAAAAACAAATTTCATTAGAAAAAATTTTAGAAATTTTTCTAAAAATGCACGATCCAACAAGCCTAGATAAACAAGGTGCTGATGAGGGGATACAATATAGATCAGTTATTTTTTATCAAACTAATGAGGAGTTAAAAATCATTAGTGATTTTTTACAAAAAGCACAAAAATATTACGCTAAAGCCATAGTTACACAAGTTTTAAAATTAGAAAAATTTTATAAAGCTGAGGATTATCATCAAAAATATTTTAAAAATAATCCCAGCCAAGCTTATTGTAGATTTGTTATTACACCAAAGCTAGAAAAACTAGCAAATCATTCCTAATTTTTCTTTTTAGAAATAGGGCAAACCCCAAGTGGACAAGCTTGTTTTCTACTAAGTACTCTTATAGGACAAACAGTAAAAATACCTGTTAATAAAGGAATTAAACCCAACAATCCCCACCAAGTTGAAAAATAAACTCCTAAAGAAAACGCCACTATGGCTAAAGCTATTCTTAGCACTCTTTCTAATTTACTCATAATTTCTCCTTTTTGTTGATATTATAAATAAATTTTAAAAGTATTTCTGTGATAAAGTTACAAAGAAATTAGTATTATTTTAGATCTTTCAAGTTTGATTTTACCTTCTTTTTCTAATTCTTTTAAAATTCTTGAAATAGCTTCTCTAGCGCTTCCTAAGTGATTAGCTAAAGCTTCATGGGTGATTTTAAAGTATTGTTGCTAGTATTTTCTTTCAAAAAATCACAAATTCTAGAAGATAAAGGCATAAATAAAGCTTGTTCTAAAATTTTGATTAAGGTATTAAAACGCTTGGTGATGAAACTTAAAACACAATTATTAATTTTTGGGTATTTTTCTTTTAAAATTTGAAAAATTGATGAGGGAATGATGGCTATACTTGTATTTTGAGTACTTTGTATAAAAACATCATAAGATATGCCACCCATATTACACTCAGAGCAAATAATGAATTCACATTTTCTTTAAGGTGAAAAAGTGTTATTTCTTTTGCATTTGGAGTTAGAATAAAAGCTCTAAGCTCGCCTTTTAAAATTTTTATAAATCCTAAACATTTATCATTGACCTTAAAGTCTTTTTCAATGTTTATTATTTGTAAGCGCTCTTGTATAAGTTTGAGATCTTGCTTTTCTATTTCAAAATGAGAAAGAAAATTTTCCATGTTTTTAAGTTTTAAAAGCCTATAAAAGGCTTTTAAATTTTAGTGGCAACCACAACCACCACATCCACAACTTTGACTAAAGAAGCTTTCTAAAGCTTGCATATTTGGAAGTTCTGTTACTTCATTTACCAATTCTTTATAAGCAACCACACCATCTTTAACTACAAACACTGCTCTAGCTAAAATTCCCTCAAGTGGACCATCAGCCATTAAAACACCATATTTTTCACCAAATTCTTTAGAAACAAAATCACTTGCAACAGTTAAATTATCTATACCTTCAGTTGAGCAAAAACGACCCATAGCAAATGGTAAGTCCATGCTAACTACGATTACTTCTACACCGCTTGCTGCTGCTTTTTTGTTAAATTCTCTAGCTTCAGTTGCACATACTGGAGTATCAAGGCTTGGTACGCTAATAATAATTTGAGTTTTGTCTTTTGGAGCAATTTCAACACCTGAAAGATCTTTAGCTTTTAAGGTGATATTTGGAGCCATATCACCAACTTGGATGTTATTTCCTTTTAAATTTACTTTATTTCCTTTGAATAATACACTATTCATTTTTTCTCCTTGAATGATTTTTATTAATCATAATATAAAAAGATTAATAAAGTCTTATTTTTGTTCTTCTTTGCACATACCTGCTTCGATTAAAAAACATGAAGGTTGATAATTACTTTTTTTAATCTTGTCATATTTTGCATAGCTTAAGTATAAAGTATCCTTAGCTCTAGTTACAGCTACATAAAAAAGCCTTCTTTCTTCTTCTAAACTTCCACCCATGCTCATGAGTTTTTGATTAGGAAATCTTCCTTGTGCAAGATCAATTACAAATACAAGTTCAAACTCAAGCCCCTTACTAGCATGTATGCTTAAAAGATTAACCCCACTACCACTACTCATTTCACTAGCACCAAGAGTAAGAAAATTATAATATTTATAATTATCACTGTAATTTTTAGCAAGTTCTTTTAATACAAACATTTTTGCGTTGATTTTTTCTAAAATTTCATTTTTTTTATTTAAGTCAACATTGGAGTTTTTATTAGTCGCTCTTTTGGTTGCTAAAATATCACAAATTTCTTTAAAATAATCATTTTCTAAGATCAAATTTACAAGTTGAGTTGAAACCTTACACTCACTTGCTTTTTTAATAAAAAGATAAATTTTTTCAAGATTTTTCGCACAAAACTCGTTAATTTTAGGAAGGCTTAAAATAGGGTGGGTGTTAAATTCACTTTCTAAGTTAAACCTTGAAGGCGAGGCTAGCTCCTCAATATCATCAAAAAGTCCTAGTTGGTAACTTTGCTTTTTGTATTTTTTTAAACTCACACTACTATCAGGATTTAAAAAGCCTTTAATCAAACTAGAATGCCCCAGTTTTAATAAAGCATCAAAAATATCTTTTGCCAAAACCCCACCAACTCCTTTGGTGTATTCAAGCAAGTGTATAAAAGCCATGATATCTTTTGGATTAAGCACGATTGCAAGCATAGAGCAAAAGTTTTTAACTTCCAAGCTTTCAAAAAAGCTTCCCCCGCCTTTTCTTTTGCTTGCTATACCAAGTTCTCTTAAGGCAACTTCTACTCCATCTGCACTAGAATTGTTTCTAAAAATAACAGCAATTTCATCAAGATTAACTCCACTTTGTAAGATTATTTTTGCTATGGTGGAGTATTGATCAAATAATTCATTGAAAGTTAGCAAACTTGGTGCTTTAAAATCTCCTTCTCTAGTTACAATCAATTCTTTAGGATATAATCTTTCATTGTTTAAAATCACTTTATTAGCCAGCGCAAGTATATTTTTACTAGAGCGATAGTTTTTATTTAAAGTAAAAATATTTGCATCGATAAATCTATCTTTAAAGCTTCCTATAATAGAAATATCAGCCCCATTAAAAGCATAGATACTTTGATCATAATCACCCACACAAAATAAACTTTTACTTTTAAAAGCATCAATTAATGAGCCTTGTAAAGTATTAGTATCTTGGTACTCATCTACTAAAATCTCATCAAATTCAAAATGATGTGAAGTTAAAACATGTTTTAATTTGATCAATAAATCATTAAAATCCACATAGTTAAAACGTGCTTTTTCTTCTTCGTATTCTTTTAAAATATCTTCATAAATTTCAGCATAAACAGCTTGTTCATCATAATTTTGACAAAACCAATTATAAAATTTATCTAAATTTGCATTAGTATTTTGAAATAAAGAATATACATCATACAAATAACTTGGCATATAAGGTTTAGTATCACTTAGATGATGAAAAGTGCGTTTTTCAAAAATAGAACGTAAAAGAATTTTAAGCTCACTTGCAGGTTTTAAAATAATATCATGATTTAACTCTTTAAGTAGAGAATAAGCAGTGCTATGAAAGGTTCCTGCTGTAATTTTTGAAGTAATGCTTTTATCAAAATATCTACCAAGTCTTTCTATCATTTCCTTACTAGCTTTGTTTGTAAAGGTTAAAAGCATAATTTTTTCAGGCTTTATACCATTTTGAAGTAAAAAGGCTATTCTTGCAACTATGGTTGAAGTTTTACCTGTGCCTGCACTTGCTATGATAAGATTGTGTCCAAAAGGAGCACTAGCGGCTTTGTATTGTTCTTCATTTAAACGCGATAAGGGCATGAGCTTCCTAGTTTAAAATTATATTTTGTATATCATTAAAATAAAAATGATTGATACCGTCTTTATATTCATAATAAAGCGTAAGTTTATGAGAATCTAAAATAGTCTTAACAATGTATAATCCAAGTCCAAAACTATCTTTGTTTTTCTTTCCTTGCGTAAAGGCTTGAGTATAGTACTTCAAGTCTTTATCTAAGGCTTTTCCTTTGTTTTTAAAGCAAAGATAATCTTTAGTTATTTCTATGGTAACGCAATTTTCATCAGAGTATTTTGTCGCATTATCTATCATATTTTTCATCGCAGTAGTAAAGAGTTTAAAATCCACATTGACACTAAAACTTTCTTTGATGCTAATTTTTACCTTTTCATCATCACTCATAGCTATATCTTTAGCTTCATCTAAAAGATCTAAGATATTATATTTTTTTAAATTAATCAAACCAGCACCTGAAGTAATTTGCTCAATAGCTGCAAATTCATTAATCAAAATTTCCAAACGATTAAAAGCGCCTACTAATCTTTCTTTATATTTGCTATCTTCAAGCATTTCTAAAGTAATTAAACCTTTAGTGATAGGAGTTTTTAACTCATGCATAATATTTCTTAAGAAAAACTGCCTTGAAGTGTTTAGTTTTTGAATTCTTAAGATAGATTCATAAAAGGCTGTTGCTACTTGAGAAATTTCATCATTACCTTTACTGACATTTTGAATTTCATTGAGTTTATTTTCGCCAAATTTATCTATTTGTCTTTTTAAAGCTCTAAGTGGTTTTAATTTTCTAATGATAAAAATATATAAAATCAATAAAACCATTACCACTATACTAGCAATAAGCTTAATCACAAAATAACGATAACCTTGATATTCTAAATCTTTGTACAAATAAAGTTTTCCATCAAAGATGATTTTTAAATACACATTATCTTCTAAAGTAATAATTTCAACTACACCCGTGCTAGTTTGAGCACGTGCTATAGTTTCAGCCTTGTAGATGATTTTTCTTATAGAAGATGGCGCGGTTAGTTCTATCATTTTGTAATTTTTTGTTTGCTCATAAAATTCTTTTTCACTAATTACATGATTAAAATACAATAATCTTGCATTAGCTATAAAAGAATATTTCGCATTAAGTTCATTAGTGTAATTTTGCTGATCATATTTTATAAGCCATAAAAATGCCAAAATCACACTAACACTAGCAAGCAAGAAAACAAAGGTTATAGTATAAAAAATCGATGATTTATTCATTGAGTTAATTTATATCCTATGCCTCTGATTGAATGAATATATTTTGGAGTTTTAGGATCATCTCCGATTTTTTGTCTGATTCTACTAATGATTACATCTATGCTTTTATTGCTAGAGTCTTCACTAATAGAGCTACAATTATACACAAGCTCTTCGCGACTCACCACTCCACCTTCTTTTTTAATTAAATAACTTAAAATATCAAATTCAGCATTAGTAAAGCTAATTTCTTGATCTTTCATAGTAATAGTATGTTTGTATTTATCATATACAAGATCTTTTTTAACTTGAGTTTGAGCGGTTTTGGTGTTTGAAATTCTTCTTAAATGACTTTTAATTCTTGCTTGAAGCTCTTGAGGATTATATGGTTTTGGTAAATAATCATCAGCACCCAAATCAAGTGCAGCAACCTTATCGCTAATATCATGTCTTGCGCTTGAAATGATAATAGGTGTATCATATTTTTTACGAATTTCTTCACACACTTCAAGTCCATCAAGTCCAGGCAAGCTTAAATCTAAAATGATTAAATCATAAGGATTTAAAGCAAGTCTTGAAAGACCTATATAAGGCTCATGAGCAATATCTACTTTCATATCAAATTGCTCTAAATATTCAGCTATAATCTCTGCTAATTCTAAATCATCTTCTATCATTAAAATATTTGTCATTTTCTTCCTTTCTTAAAAAAGTAAAGCTCTAACCATACCGCCTCTATTAATCCAAATTTTAACATATTCTTTGCCTTTATTTAATTCTAAAGCCTTAGATAATTCTTTAAAATTTGAAACTTCGTATTGATCAATACCTATGATAATATCACCTTGCTCAAAACCTATTTTTTCTGCTTTTGATTTTGGAATAACTTCAGTGATTAAAATACCACTAATATTTTCAGGTATGCGGTATTGTTGTTTATTTTTAGAATCAAGCTCTACTAATTTTAAACCATCAATATAACCTTTTTCATATTGTAGCGATTTTTCATCTGTTTTTAGCATAAATTTAGCTGTTTTGATTTTATTATCTCTTTCATAAGTTACTTCTATAGCTTGTTTTGGATCAATACTTCCTATATAATTTTTTAAATCCATAGGACTTTTAATCACAGTTTTATCTACTTTTATAATCAAATCACCTCTTTTTAATCCTGCATTATAAGCTGCTGAATCTTTTTGAACTTCTGTTATTAAAGCACCTTCTTGATTAGTATAAGCTTTTTTAATATCTTGAGTTAAAGCTCCTATAACCACACCTAAATATCCTCTTTCAATTTTTCCATGCTCAATGAGTTTTTGTGCAATGGATTTTGCCATATTAGAAGGGATTGCAAAACCTATGCCATTGTTTCCACCACTTCTTGAAAGTATAGCTGAATTAATTCCAACTAAAGCTCCTCTGCTATCTACTAAAGCTCCACCTGAATTTCCAGGATTAATTGAAGCATCGGTTTGAATGAAATTTTCATATTGATTTAAACCTATATTGTTTTTATTTAAGGCTGAAATAATCCCACTTGTAACACTGCTTCCAACGCCAAAAGGATTACCTAGAGCAAATACCACATCACCTTCTAATAATTTATCCGAATCAGCAAAAATTACAGCAGGTAAATTTTTTGCTTCTATTTTTATCACCGCTAAATCTGTTTTAGGATCAGCACCGATTAATTTAGCTTTATATTCAGTGCTTGAATCAGGTAAATTTACAGTAATTTTTTCAGCACCTTCTATAACATGATTGTTTGTTATAATATAGCCATCACTTGAGATAATCACGCCCGATCCAAGTGAACTTACAACTTCTTTTTTATTCTTTTTACTTTTTGGAGCTTGTGGAAAATCAAAACCAAAAAATTGTTTAAAATAAGGATCATTGAAAAAATCATCAATCCCAAAAGAATTGCTTTGAACGGTTTTGGAAGTTGAGATATTCACAACTGAATTTTTAACTTTTTGTATAGAATCGTGATAAGAAAGTATAGTATTTTGATTATCAGTTGGTAAAGATCTTTTTACATTATCATCTGCTTGTTTAAAATCAATACTAGCACTAAAAAGAGTAGTTGCTAATGCCAAAGAAAGAACCATAGTTTTTTTCATGTATTATCCTTTGTAAAATCAATTTATGCAAGTATAAAATTTTATTTTTACACAATTGTAAATAAAACCTTTAGTTTTAAAACTTATAAAAGTTGATTGACTAAGACTAAAGTTTATGATATAATCTTATAAAAAATAAGGAATAATAAATGAGTAATAGTTTATATGAAACACTAGGTATTTCGCAAAATGCTAGCGCAGATGAGATAAAAAAAGCTTATAGAAAATTAGCAAGACAATATCACCCAGATATCAATAAAGAAGCAGGTGCTGAGGAAAAATTTAAAGAAATCAACGCCGCATATGAGATTTTAAGTGATGAGAAAAAAAGAGCTCAATATGATAGATATGGTGATTCTATGTTTGGTGGGCAAAGTTTTCATGATTTTTCAAGAAGTGCAGGCGGAGCTGATATCAATGATATTTTGAATAATATTTTTGGCGGAGGTTTTGGAGGATTTGGTAGAGGTTTTAGCTCTAGTAACAATTTTAGAAGTGGTTTTGGAGGCTTTGGTGGCTTTGAAGAAGATTTAGACTTACAAGCAAGTGTTAAAATTCCTTTTGAAAAAGGAATTTTAGGTGGTGAGCATACCATAAATATCAATAATGAACAAGTTAAAATCAAAATTCCACATGGTATAAAAGATGGCGAAAAGCTACGCATACGAGGTAAGGGAAAAAGCTTTCAAGGACAAAAAGGAGATTTGATTTTAAAAGTAGAGCTTGAAAAAAGTGATGAATATGAAAGAGAAGATGATGATTTATACAAAAAAGTTGAAGTTAGCTTAAAAACAGCACTCTTTGGAGATAAAATCAGCGTACATACCCCAAGAAAAGAAGTTAAAATCACTATACCGCCAAATTCTAAAAACAATCAAAAAATCAGACTTAAAGGCTATGGAGTACAAAATAGAAAAACAGACCTTTATGGGGATATGTATTTAATTTTAAATGTAAAAATACCTGATATTAATAGTCTTGATCCTGAATTTGTAAAAATTTTAGAAGAAAAATTACCTTAAAAGGAGTATGTAATGGAGCATAGTTATGATGAACCGGTGTATCTTATAAGTGTTGTTGCAAAGGTTTTAAGCATACACCCACAAACTCTAAGACAATACGAAAAAGAAGGCTTGGTTGAGCCAAGCAGAACCGATGGCAAAATGAGGCTATATTCTCAAAAAGATATAGATAGAATCAAAATGATTTTACGCTTAACAAGAGATCTTGGAGTTAATTTGGCTGGTGTTGATGTGATTTTAAAGCTAAAAACAAAAATTGATGAGTTTGAAAATACCATTGAAGAACTAAGATTGGAGCTTGATAGAAGAGATAATCCTTCAAAATCAAGAGCAGTAGTTAAGCACAGAAGTAATTTTGATTTAATTTTTTTAGAAAAAATGAAATAATAGAATAAAAAAGGCTAATTAGTGGAAGAGTTTTTAAATGTCTTTTTAGTTGCAGTTGCTTTTGCTGTAATTTTAAATGTAATTTTAAAAAAATTTGGTATTCCAACTATTATAGGCTATATAGCTACAGGTTTATTTGTGCGTGAATTTTATGGTTTTAGTACTAATGAAATTATTATTCATGTAGCTGAGTTTGGTATAGTTTTTTTAATGTTTACCATAGGGCTTGAATTTTCATTTAAACATCTTTTAGCAATGAAAAAAGAAGTGTTTTTAAATGGAAGTTTACAAATGCTAACTTGCGGTTTGGTTTGTACTTTACTTGTAACTTATATTTTAGGTATAGCAAACCATATAGCAATGATAGCAGGTTTTGCGCTAGCTTTATCATCCACTGCGATAGTTTTAAAAATACTTAATGATAGTGGTGATATCAATGAAGAATATGGCCGAAAAGCTTTAGGAATTTTGCTTTTTCAAGATATTGCTGTAATACCACTATTATTAATGATTGATATATTTAGCTCTCAAAATGCTGATATTTCAAAGCTTTTACTTACAACCTTAGTTAGTGCTGTGATTTTACTTGTTTTGCTTTATTTTATAGGCAAGTATCTTTTTACTTATATTTTAAAATTTATCATTAAGACTAATGCAAATGAAATTTTCATCGCTACAATTCTTTTTACAGTTATAGGAGCAAGCTTTTTAGCACATTCTTTTGGTTTTTCATACTCGCTTGGAGCATTCATAGCTGGAGCTTTGATAGCTGAAACTAAATACAAACACAAAATAGAAGCAGACTTGGTTCCTTTTAGAGATTTACTTTTAGGATTTTTCTTTATTAGTGTTGGTTTGCAAATTGATTTTCATATAGTTTTTGAAAATTGGTTTTTGATTTTTGTTTTTGTAAGCTTGGTATTATTAATAAAATTTATTGTAATTTATGGACTTTTAGCTCTTTATACAAGAAAAAGAGTAGCTTTGAAAACCGCTTTAAGTATTTCTCAAATTGGAGAATTTGCACTAGCAGTGTTTTCACTAATGCAAGTTAATTCATTATTAGATGAAAAAACTGCACAAATTTTTATTATAGTTTCTATTATCACTATGGTTGCAACTCCTTTTATTTTAAATAATCTTAGAAAAATAGCCAATGTAGCTGAAGACGAACAAAATGATATGGCTAAATTTTATCTATGCGATCAAAAAATGAAAGATCATTTTATTATTTTTGGTTATGCAAGATTAGGCCAAGAAGTGGTGCAAAAGATTAAAAAAACAGGTATTCCATATCTAGTTTTAGAAAGTGATTTAAATTTAGTTGAGCTTGGACGTAGTAGAAATGAAAATGTATTTTTTGCAAATGTAGCCCAAGTAGAAACACTAAAGGTAGCCAATATAGAAGAATGCTCAGTTGCTATTATAACTATAAGCAATGAAGCTAAACTTGATATGCTTTACCAAGTGCTTTCTAACTTTAATAAGCCCATACAAACGGTTTTAAAAACAAGTGGTACAGGTGCTAAGATTATTTTCCCACATACTGATAAACATTTACACATTGTGGATGCTGAAGCTTCAATAGCTAGAAATTTGGTACAAGAAGCATTACAATGTAGAATTAATACAAGTGCAGCAGAATGAAAAATGATGAAAAAGCTTTAAGAGTTAAATATGTAAGAGCTTTAGAAAAATTTACTAATTCTGCTGTAAGTGCTTTAAAAAGGGAAGATTTTGATTTAACACTTTTTAGAGAGAGAATGCAAAAAAATGCTAAAATCTTTGAAAAAGTTCAAGCAGTGTTTTTGGATTCTACCTATACTAAGGCTTTGGAGATTTTTGTAAATGAGTGTTTAGATGAGAGTTTGGATCAAAAAACCTTGGCTTCAAAAGCCAATGCCTTATATAAGCTAAAAAATAATCAAAGTTATAAAAAAGACAAGCATAAAATTAAATTTAAGGATGAATATTGATAAATGTGATTTTTGATATGGATGGCACGCTTATAGATAGTGCCAATGCTATAGTATGTGCGATAAATGAAATAAGAGCGGATTTAAATTTAGAACCTTTGAAAAGAGAGTTTATTTTAGATACCATCAATACTCCTGGGCAAAATTATGCTAAGATTTTTTACGGGGTTGATACTTACTCACATACTAGTTTTAAAGAAGGTTATGAGAAGTATTTTATTAAGCATTATGATCAAAGCGTGGTGCTTTTTGATGGTGTGCTTGAGGTTTTGGATTTTTGTAAAAAAAATGATTGTTACCTAGCTATAGCTACTAATGCACCTCAGGAAAGCTTAGTACCTATTTTAAAAAAACAAAATATTCTTTCATATTTTGATAAAATATTAGGTGTTAGTTATGGTATAGAAGCTAAGCCTGATCCTATGATGCTAAGATTAATCGCAGATGAAGCAAAATATGAAAAAAGTATTTTTATAGGCGATAGCTTAAAAGACAGACTTTGTGCCAAAAATGCTAAGATGGATTATATACATATTTCTTGGCAAAAAGAAATTAAAGACTTAGATGAAGCTAACGATAAAACTACTTTAATAGAAAAAATTCAAACTTACATGAAAGGTTAAAAAATGGATATTTTTGATGAAATGCTTGCAAAAAGCCCTAAGGAAAAATTTATCGAAACAATAAAATATGCAAATTTAGGTGCATTAGAAAATGTTTTAGAAAAATTATTAGCCGATCATATCGCCATGATAGAGCTTTTAGAAAAAAATAATTTAAATGAAAGCGATGTGGCGCAATTTCAAATAGAAAATTCACTCTTAATAGATGAGAGAAAAAACGATTTTTACATAGGATTAAGCGCTGAAATTTTAGGGCATGAGGGTTGATTTTGCGTTTATTTTTATCTTTATTTTTGATACTTAATTTTTTAAAGGCTGAAGTATTTTTTGATTATACTTATAAATTTACCTTAAGTAAAGATGAAAAAGCAAGTGTAAAAATAAAAGAAATTGACTATCCTGATGAGATTTATTATTTTGACTTTTCATGGACTTTATTTGATCAAACTAATATCATTGTTCATTCAAAATATAAAAAATACCCTAGACAATTTGTGATGTCTTTAAGAAGAAATTTAAACTGGGTAGATCAAACCTTAGTACCTGACTATAAAAATCCTCATATAGATAGAGCAAGATTGATACTTGAATTTAGTGATTTTAAAAAAGGCGAAGCTATTTTTACTGTATATATAGAAGATAAAGATAAAAGATTAGAAGTAGAATTTTTAGACCCTAGAAAAGCCTCTCTTAATCAAAACTAAAGTAAAATTTAATAAAATATAATTATAAGAAAACTAAGGAAAGCATAGTGCAAAAGATCGATCAATATATGCATGAATTTTTATCTGAATTAAACTACAACCCTATTTTAACCATGAGTTCAAAACTTCAAGGTGGTAAAAAATTACGCTCAAAACTACTTTTAAAAATAGCTGGGGAAAGTGATATTAGCTATAAAATCTGTGCTATTATAGAGTTAATTCATGCTGCAAGCTTATTGCATGATGATGTGATTGATGAGGCAAAATTAAGAAGAGGTGTAAAGTCTATCAATGCACAATTTGGAGCTAAAAACGCTATCATGCTCGGAGATATCTTATACTCAAAAGCCTTTTATGAGCTTTCTTTAATAGATTTAAAATTAGCAAAAATTATTTCTAATGCTGTTGTTATGCTTTCTGTTGGTGAATTAATGGATGTAAATTTAAGCGAAACTTTCAATACTGATAAAAACGCTTATTTACAAATGATATACAATAAAACAGCCATTTTAATCGAAGCTAGTGCAAGGTGTGGGGCTATACTTGCTGATTTAAATGAAGATGATTTCGCAGAATATGGTAAAAATTTGGGTTTAGCTTTTCAAATTGTAGATGATATTTTAGATATCAAAGGTGATGAGCAAACCTTGGGAAAACCTGCTATGAATGATTTTAAAGAAGGTAAAACCACTCTTGCTTATATGTATTTATATGAAAAATTAAATCCACAAGATCAAGAAATACTTAAGTCTTATTACAAGAAAGATTTAAGTATAAATGAGCTTGCTTGGATTAAAAATAAAATGCAAGGATATGAAATTTTTAATCAAGTTGGTCAAGAACTAAACACTTATGCAAATAATGCTTTAAAAGCCATAGCAAAATACAATATAAAAGATTTAGAAGATATTATTAAAAGTATGATAGAAAGGGAATTTTAATGCATTATTATTGTATCAGTTTTACACATAAAAATACAGATATTGCTACTAGAGAAAAACTTTCCTTTTCTAATGAAGATAAAAAAAGAGAGTTGTTAAAGCTAATCCATACTAATAATAAAATTTTAGAAAGCTTAGTACTTAGTACTTGCAATAGGGTTGAAATTTTTCTTTTTGTTGGGGATGTTGAAAGCATTAATGAGCATATTTTAAGAACGCTTAGTTTACTTTGTGGAGTTGATAAAGAAAATTTAAGCACTAAGGCTGATTTTTACGAAGATAGTGGGGCTATCCATCATTTATTTTCTGTGGCAAGCTCACTTGATAGCTTGGTTATTGGTGAAACACAAATTGCTGGACAATTAAAAGATGCTTATAAATTTGCCCTGCAAGAGCAAAGATGTGGTGTGCATTTAACTAGAGCGGTGCATTATGCTTTTAAATGTGCAGCAAATGTTAGAAATCAAACCGAAATTTCTAAAAATCCTATTTCAGTTGCTTCAGTAGCAGTAGCAAAAGCCAAAGAACTCCTAAATTTAGAAAATAAAACTGCAGTTGTAGTAGGTGCAGGGGAAATGAGTGAACTAGCCTGTAAGCATTTATTAAATGCTAAGGCCAAAGTATTGATATTAAATAGAGATATACAAAATGCCCAAAAGCTTTGTGAGGATTTGGGTGAAAATGCAAGTTGTGAAAGTATTGCAAATTTAAAAGAAGCATTAAATCAATATGAGATATTTTTTAGCGCCACAAATGCTCCACATGCTATTATAACTAATGATTTATTAGAAGAAAAAGATTATAAAAGATATTTTTTTGATATAGCAGTGCCTAGGGATATTGATGTAAAAGCAAATGAAAAAAATATAGTCTATGCTGTTGATGATTTAGAAGAAGTTGTAAGAAAAAATTTAACTCTAAGAGAACACCAAGCCCAAATTGCTTATTCTATAGTAGGAACTATGACAAATGAATTTTTTCAACATCTAAGCAAACTAGCAACCCTGCCTTTAGTGAAACAACTACGTTTACAAGCTGATAAAATTGCCAAAGAACAGTTACAAAAGGCCATAGATAAAGGATATTTAAAACACTCAAACCATGAAGAAGCAAGAAAGCTTATAAGACAAGTAATGAATGCATTTTTACATCATCCTAGTGTAAATTTAAAAAAGCTAAGTGGAACTATGCAAAATGATTCAGTAGTTAATGCTATGCGTTATGTGTTTGATTTAAAAAATGAAAATATGGAAGGTTTAAACCTTTATAAATGTGAATTTAATTTGGAGAATAATCATGAAATTTAGTAAATTTTATGCCATAAGTACAAAAGAAAATCCAAAAGACGCTACTTTACCAAGTCATATATTTTTAGTTAAAGGTGCCTTTGTAGAACAAATTGGAAGTGGTTTGTATAATTTTTTACCTTTAGGAAAAAGAGTTTTAGATAAGATTAAAAATATCATCAAAGAAGAAATGGATAAAGCGGGAGCTTTAGAAGTAAATTTAAGTTTTAATACTCCAGCTGAACTTTGGAAAGAAAGTGGGAGATTTAATGTTTTTGGTAAAGAGCTTTTACGCTTTAAAGATAGAAAAGAAAATGATTTTGTCTTAGGGCCAACTCATGAAGAAGCTATGGTGGCTTTAGTAAGAAATAAAATAAATTCTTACAAACAACTTCCTTTACATTTATATCAAATAGGACTTAAATTTAGAGATGAAGCTAGACCTAGATTTGGACTTTTAAGATGTAGAGAATTTTTAATGAAAGATGGTTATAGTTTTCATGCTAATGAAGCTGATTTAGACAAAGAATTTAATCTTATGCATGAAACTTATAGTAAAATTCTTACAAGATTAGGACTTGATTTTAGAGCTGTTGAAGCTGATAGCGGGGCTATTGGTGGAAGCGGTTCAAAAGAATTTATGGTTTTGGCTAAAAATGGCGAGGATGATATATTATTATGTGAGCATTGTGATTATGCTGCAAATATTGAAGCAGCAAAAAGAGCTAAAAAAAATTGCGAAGATGAAAGACCAGAAGCTGACTTTGCTACACAATTTCACACTCCAAATGTAAAAACTATAGAAGAATTAGCAGAATTTTTTAAAATTAATCCTTACTATACTATTAAAGCTATTGCTAAAAAAGCTATTTATGAAAATGAAGAAAAAATTGTAGTATTTTTTATACGCGGTGATGATGAATTACAAGAAGTTAAAGCACTAAATGCGGCAAATGCACTAGAATTAGTTGATGCAAGTGAAGAAGAATTAGAAAAAGCAGGTTTAGTGCCAGGATTTATCGGCTTTGTAGGATTAAATGGAGTTGATTTTTATATTGATCATGAGCTTGAAAATGAAACAAATATGATTATTGGAGCAAATAAAAAAGATTATCATTTAGTCGGAATCAATGTTGTAAATTTAAACAAAGACCGCTTTAAAGATCTCGCGGCAGTTAAAGAGCATGATCTTTGTCCAAAATGCCAACACAAGCTTAAGCAAAGCAAAGGTATTGAAGTAGGGCATATTTTTAAACTTGGAAATAAATACTCAAAAGCAATGAATGCAAGCTATTTAGATGAAAATGGTAAAGCTCAATTTTTCACTATGGGTTGTTATGGTATGGGTGTTAGTCGTTTGGTTGCGGTTGCCATAGAAGCAAGCCATGATGAAAAAGGCTGTATTTGGAATAAAACTTTAGCTCCTTTTGTTTTAGATATCATCGTTTCTAATATAAAAGATACAAAAGCTATGGAATTTGCTGAGCAAATTTACACTCATTTTAGAGATAAAGAAATTTTATTTGATGATAGAAATGAGCGTTTTGGTGTAAAGATTAACGATTTTGAATTAATGGGCTTTCCTTATGGTTTAGTTATAGGCAAAGGCTTAGAAAATAATAAAGTAGAGTTAATCCATAGAAATACCTTAGAAAAACAAGTTTTAAAAACTCAAGAAGTAATTTCACACTTAGAGAAAATTCTATGATAGCAAGAATAAATATAAGTGCATTTTTGATTTTAGAATTAATTGCTAGTATTTTATTTATAGCCTTTTTTGGTTTTTTAAATTTTTTTATGATAGTTTTTGCAAGTATGTTTTTAGGAGCAATGTTTTTAGCAAAGACTTGGACAAATCTCATTACTATGCAAAATACTAACACGAATTTATTTGGTATGATTAAATTATTTTCCTTAACTATAGTAGGAATTTTACTTTTAATACCAGGATTTTTAAGTACATTTTTAGGAATTTTGCTTTTATTTTTTATGATGGCACTAAAACTTTTTACAAAACAAAAAAGAAAATATCATCATCAAACAAATAGTGAAGAAGAAATCATAGATGTAGAAATCATACAGGAGCATAAAAAATGCAATTAATTATCGCAACAAGAAAAAGCCAACTCGCATTATGGCAAAGTGAGCATATAAAAAATAAATTATCGCAAACACATTCTGAATTAGAAATTTCTTTAGAGGGTTTTAAAACAAAAGGTGATGTTTTACTTGATTCACCTTTGGCTAAAATAGGTGGAAAAGGACTTTTTACAAAAGAACTTGAAGAAAGTATGTTAAGAGGCGATTCGCATTTAGCTGTGCATAGCTTAAAAGATGTTCCTAGTTTTTTTCCAAAAGGTTTGGTTTTAGCTGCTATCTCAAAAAGAGAAGTGGTAAATGATGCTTTTTTAAGTGAGTATTATGAGAGTTTAAATGCTCTCCCAAAAGGTGCAAAAGTAGGTACAACAAGTCTTAGAAGAAGGATGCAACTTTTAGCATTAAGACCTGATTTAAACATCATTTCTCTAAGGGGTAATATTAACTCACGCTTAGAAAAACTTAAAGCCAAAGAATTTGACGCTATTATTTTGGCTTTAGCTGGTATTAAACGCTTAGGTTTGGATAAAGAAATAAAATACATTAGGGCTTTTGAGCTTGATGAGATGATACCCGCAGCCTCCCAAGGAGCCTTAGGTATAGAAAGCATTGATGATAAACAAATTTTAAAATACCTTGAATGTTTGAATGATGAAAATGCCTTTATAGAAACCCATATAGAAAGAGATTTTATAAAAACTCTAGAAGGTGGCTGCCAAGTACCTATAGGTATTAATGCAAAAATCATTGATGAAAAAATAGAAATTCGCGCCATAGTAGGCTTACCTGATGCAAGTAAAATTCTCAAAGAAAAAAGAGTGATTGATAAGCAAGATTACGCAAAAACAGGCGAACTTTTAGCTAAAGAAATGATAGCAAAAGGTGCAAAAGAAATTTTAAAAGAAGCAGAGAGTATGATATAAATGCAAAAATTCATAGAGCTTTTAGAAAAAAATAATTTATTAAAAACCATTCATGAGCCTGTTGATGTTGATCTTGAGATGGCACATTTAGCTTATATAGAAGTTAAAAAAGAAGACTCAAAAGCCTTACTTTTTACTAATGCAGTAAAAAATGGTAAAAAATACGATTATCCTGTATTATTAAACACTTTTTGTAATGAAAAAGCTTTAAAATTAGCATTTGAAAAAGACTATGAGGAAGTAGCTAAAGAAATTAGCTCTTTGCTTAAAATGCATATACCTCAAAGCTTTGGTGCTAAATTAAATTTTTTCAAGACCTTACTTGATTTAAAAAATATTCCACCAAAACGCATTAAAAAAGATGGAGAATTTAACTACAAAAGCTTAAATTCTTTATATGATATGCCTATTTTAAAAACTTGGGAAAAAGACGCTGCGCCTTTTATTACCATGGGGCAAGTTTACACTCAAAGCTTAGATGGAAAACAAAATAATCTTGGAATGTATCGTTTGCAAGTGGTTGATGAAAAAACCTTGCTTATGCATTGGCAAATTCATAAAGATGCGAGCCATTTTTTCCATGAGTATAAAAAAGCAAATCAAAAAATGCCAGTAAGCATAGCCATAGGTGGAGATCCTTTATATATTTGGTGTGCTCAAGCACCTTTACCAAAAGGAATTTTTGAACTTTTACTTTATGGTTTTATCAAGAAAAAACCTGCCATTTTGGCAAAATGCAAAAGCAATCATCTTTACGTGCCTTATGATAGCGATTTTGTGATTGAAGGCTTTGTAGATCCAAATGAATTTGCACCTGAGGGGCCTTTTGGAGATCATACAGGCTTTTATACCCCTGTTGAACTTTGTCCTATTTTAAAAGTAGAAAAAATCTTTGCTAAAAAAAATGCGATTTATCAAGCTACTGTTGTGGGAAAACCACCTTTAGAAGATAAATACATGGGACTTGGCACAGAAAGAGTTTTTTTACCTTTACTTCAGACAAATACCCCTGATTTAATAGATTACAACATGCCTGAAAACGGAGTTTTTCATAATTTAATCTTGGCTAAAATAGAAGCAAAATACCCAGCTCATGCAAAACAAGTTATGCATACTTTTTGGGGAGTAGGGCAAATGAGTTTTGTAAAACATGCTATTTTTGTTGATGAAAATGCACCTTGTTTGAAAAATTATGACAAACTCATACCTTATATACTCAATCGCTTTGATGAAGAAAAATTACTTATTAGCGAAGGAATTTGCGATCAACTCGATCATGCTTCAAGTACTTATTGTTATGGTGGTAAAGCAGGGCTTGATGCATGTGGTAATGAGAAAAAAGTCGAACTTGAAATTCTAAGCGATGAAGCTTTACTTTCACTTTTTAAAGAAAAAGATCAAAGTATTTTAAAATTAAAGCAGTTTTACACCCAAACCTTTGCTCCAATTTGTGTGATTTTGATTGATAAAAAAGAAAAAATTGCTCAAGTTTTTGAAAAATTACAAACTTGTAAAAAGCATTTTAGAATTTTAGTTTTCTTAGATACAGATGCTATTTTAGAAAATCCTTATATGCTAGTTTGGCGTGTGGTAAATAATATCGATGCAAAAAGAGATACATTTATCAAAAAAGATTGCGTTGCGATTGATGCAACAAATAAAGGATCATTAGAAGATTATCATAAAGAATGGCCTTTAATGACAAATTGCTCCAAAGAAGCTATAGATAGACTTATTGCTAAAAATTTACTTCCAAATGATGAAAAATTATTCAAAAAGTTTGAAATTTTCTAATTTTAAACTTTTTGAGAACACTTTTTGCTTGTAAGAAAATATAGATTTTTAATCTAAATATTAAGTTTTTTAAAATTATGTCGATAGAGTATTTTAAAGTCTTTTAAAAAGGAGTTTAAAATGGACATTAGCAATAATATTCAAAGAGATGCAAATGTAGCTCATTTTAACACAAAAAGCGTTGAAAAAGCACCTCAAGAGAATAAGCAACAACAAGTTAATTTAAATGATCAAGATGAGAATTTAAATGAAAAACTAAAAAACGTGGCAGAAAAGCTTAATAATCAAATGGAAACACTAGGAACAAATGTACGTTTTGCATTTAACGACAAAATCAATGAAATGTATATAAACGTAACTGAAAAAGACACGGGAAAACTTATACGTAAAATTCCTAGTGAAGAAGCAATGAAATTAATAGAACATTTTAAAGGTGTTATTGGTACTATTTTTGATAAGGAGAGCTAATTATGGCAGTAGGTAGTTTAGGTAGTTTAGGGATAGGTTCGGGAGTTTTAACAAGTGATACGCTTAATAAACTTAAAGAAGCGGAGATGAATGCGAATTTAAAATTTTATAATTCGCAACTTGAAACTAATGGATTAAGACAAAAAGATTTAGCAGAGCTTGAAGCTAAACTACTTGCATTTCAAACAGCTGTAAATAGTTTAGGTGATGCTTCGCAGTTTAATCAAAAGAAAGTATCTCCCAGTGTAAGCGGGGATAGTGCTGCTGCTAGTTTAACCGTAGGATCTTTATCTAATCTTACCAATATGAAAGTTATTGTGGATCAACTTGCTCAAAAAGATGTATATCAAAGTAATGGTTTCAGAGATAAAACTTCATCAGTACTTCAAAATTTAGGTCTACAAGGCACTAAATCTTTTACAATCACACAAGATGGAAAAGAATATAAAATAGAAATTGATCAAAGCACTACAGTAGCTCAACTTGCTGAAAAAATCAACTCTGCTACAGGGGGTAAGGTAGAAGCTAAAATAGTTAATACTGGAGATAAAGAAAACCCATATCGTTTAGTAGTACAAAGTAAAGATACTGGAACGCAAAACAATATTTCTTTTTCAGGTGATGAAGGTCTCTTAAAGGGTATGGGATGGGAGCTTGATAAAAATAGTATTAGCGCTGGTGGTTTATTTGGTTTTAGAGAAAATGGAAATGACAATAAAACTCAAATCGGTGGAAAAATTACTGGTAATACCTCTGATAAATTATTAGCCTCTGGCGAAAAAACCTCTTTAACTTTTGTAGTTAAAAACGGCGATACTTATGATAGGTATACCATAGATATCGATGAAAATACTACTTATGATAGTCTAGCTGAGCAAATTAGTAAAAAAACCAATGGTAAAGTTAACCTTGAAATAAAAGATGGAGTAGCAACTTTCAAAACAACCAATGGGGCTGAGCTTGGAATTTTTGATGGAGGTTATGCTGTAGATGAAGATGGTAATATTGACAAGGCAAATTATACTAGAGATGACAAAGCTACAAAATTATTAAGTGAAAAATTTGGAATTAACTTAGATACTAGTACGCCACAAGGTTATAATGTTTCTAAAGATAATAAAAATCATATCCAAAAAGGCATGGATGCTATCTTTAGTGTAGATGGCGTTCAAATGACTAGACCAACTAACACTATCACAGATATAAGCCCAGATGCTACTTTAGAGCTTAAACAAAAAGGTGAAATAAGCTTTAATGTAACTCAAGATACAGCTGCTATAGCTGAATCTTTGGAAAGTTTAGCAACTGCTTATAATGATTTGATGTTAAATCTTACAGCAGCTACAAAATATGATCCTGATGCAGGGACAAAAGGAAATTTTGTAGGTGTTAATGCAATCTCAAATATAAAATCTCAAATTAATAATATTTTACTTCAAACTATCACAGTTGATGGAACAATTACAGTTGGAGATAGCGAGACTTCGGAAGGGACAAAAATATCATCTAAAGTTAGTTTATCTTTGGCTGATTATGGGCTTACTATATCTAATGGAACCATGACTTTTGATTCTTCTAAATTTAATACCAAATTTAGTGAAGATCCAGAAATGGCCGAAAGATTTTTTGTAGGAAGCAATGGTTTTGAAGATATAAACTTAAGCGGAGAAAAGGTTGGAGGGTTTGCAAAAAACAATCCCGATGGCATTGATTTTAAAGACTCTGAATTTAAAATTATTTATAATGAAGAAACCATAGATTTATCTAAAACTAAAAACGGCGATCCTTTTATACTAAAAGGAGAAACAGATGAGGAAATGGCTCAGAATTTAGTTGATCATATTAATAGCTTTGGCCTAGAAGGCTTAGAAGCTAGTTTTGAAATTATCAACCAAGGAAGTCCTGATCAAAAAATTCAATTTAAAATCAAAGGAACTTCAGGAAGTGATTTGGAAATTCAAGGCAAAGAAGACTTTTTAAAACAATTTGGATTAAGTCCTAAAACTATGTATTCAAATTGGAAAGAAGAAACCGGAACTTTTGGTGTGCTTAAAAACACCATGAGAGAAATGATGAGTTCAGAAGGTTCTTTTGGTGGGTATAAAGCTTCTTTAACAAAAGAATCAAAGAATTTGAATGAAACCATAGAAAATACAAAAAGCTCTATTGATACAAAATATGATACTATGTGGTCAACATGGGCAGCATATGATAGTATTATTTCTAAATTAAACAATCAGGCAAGCGTTATTGCTAATATGATTAATGCAGCAAATAATCAAAATTCTTAAAACAAGAAAGGATTTAAATGGTAAATAGTGCAGTTTACAATGCATATTCACAAAGCCAAGCAGGTGTAGAATCTCAAGAAAAACTTATAGAGATGTTATACGGAGGGATTCTACGCTTTGCTAGTAGAATAAAAATAGCCATACAAAATGAAAATATTGAAGAAAGGGTGTATTATGTAAAAAGAGCCAGTGCTATTTTTGTTGAGCTTATTAACTGTCTTGATTATGAAAAAGGTGGGGATGTAGCACATTATCTAAGTGGTTTATATACTAGAGAATTACAACTTCTTTCTTTAGCAAACATAGAAAATAATGAGGCTAGAGTAGATGAAGTAATAAATGTAGTAAAAGGCTTATTAGAAGCTTGGAGGGAAGTACATCAAAAATGAGCGAAAAAAAATGGATAGATGAATTTAAACTAGCTGTATATACTGAAGATGTGGAAAAAATAGTTAAACTCATCGAAAAACCTGATTTTAAAGATTATCCTAATGAGGCTTTAGCACTTACTAATGAAGCAATAGCTTTCATGAAAAAAAAGCAAGATGAAGTAGCTATTAATTTACAAAAACTCAAAAAAGCTTCTGCTTATATGAAGTAAAACATGGCGATAAGCCGAGTTCTGTCAAGAGCGATCATTTATCTAGACTTGTTTTTGCAAACAAGTTCAAGCGAAGGGTTATATTATAAGACAAAAACCACCCCTTCTTGCTGCAGATTGGGTTTACATAGCTAGCTTTGTTACCAAAGCTACTGGTAGGCTCTTACTCTACCGTTTCACCTTTTCCATATAAAATATGGTAGTTTTCTTTCTGTTGCACTTTCCCTTAGGTTACCCTAGCCATCCATTAGATGGAATCTTTGTCTTATTGCAGCTCGGACTTTCCTCTTCAAAAAGAAGCGATCGCTTGCCATGTTTAGATAAATTCTACCAAAAAAATTATTTTTATACCAGAGTAAAAATAAGATTTAGTGTAATTTTTAATTTATTTTCATATTTTACAAGTTCTAAATTTTTAACTTTTATATATGGATCTAGTTTTTGTAAAAATTGCATTAAAAAAATAAAATCACCAACAAAACTTAATCTTAATTCATAATAAGCAAAATATTCATCTTGATTTTTATAGCTTTGAATTTGCAAAGATTGCACCCCAATAAGATTCTTTTCTATATCCTTTAAAATACTTTGATAATCTTTATTTATACTTAAAAACGAGCGATCATTATAAGATATATTTTCATCTTCTTTTAAATCAGAAATCATTTCTTGTTTTTGCTCGTATTTTGTTTGTAAAATATATAGTTCATCTTTTGACAACTTCATTTGTTTTTCAAAATAGTCAAAAACACCCATATAAACCATGAAAAAACCAAAGACAAAAGCAACTATCAAAGCTAGTGCAAATTCACGCTCAGATAACTTAGTAAAGACATTTTCTAAATTTTTATAAAGATTTTTCAAAAACAAGAGTGATTTTTCCATTATTAACTTCTTTATTTTTTAATACAAAATGATGTTTTTTAAAATCTTCATAGAATTCATAGTCATTTTTAAGTTCTATAATAAAATCATTATTTTTAACATGCAAAGCCTCTATATAAGCTTGATGAGAATTTAAAACTCTTAAAAAATCATAAAAATCTTTATAACAAAGTGTATTTGCATAAAATTTTTGCAATAAATCAACCTTTAACTCATTTTCTTCTTGTAGTTTTTTAAACTCTTGATTTTGCTTTTGATTTATTTTTGCTTGCTCTAAAATATCATCTTGCTTTTTTATTAAATTTTCATATTTTGTTTTCTCATTTTCATAAAATGATTTTTGTGTATATAAATACAAGGGATAAGCTAAAGCTAGTAAAACTCCACAAACAAAAGCCAATAAAATCTTAAAACTAAAAGATTTCAAATGATTTATTTTTTCTTTGTTGGTAAAATTAATCTTGACTTGATCACATTTTTTTAACAATTTTTGATAAAAAATATTACTATTAAATTTATCAAAACTGCTAAGATTTTGAGTATCATCTATGCTTATAATGTGCTTATAGGTATTTTTTAATTTTTCTTCATATATTTTATCATAAATATTTAATGGTATAACTTTACAATTTTGAAAATCACACCCCAAATACTCCACTAAAACTATGTATTTTTCCTTAAACAATAATGCAAGATTTTCACTATCTACATCATTCTTAAAATACACTTCAAAAAGCAGGGGTTCTGGGATTATATAATCAATATCTAGAATATCTTCATACTTGCACAAAAACACATGAATAAAAGATTTATCTTGAAAATACTTTAGCTTATAAGAAAAATCATCTTTAAGACCAAGCTCTTCAAAGCTCTTTTTTAAAATTTCATCTTCGCTAATAGGATTTGCAAATTTAATATATAAAAGCTTTTCATAAGCAAGAAAATCTTTTAGAATTGTTTTCTTACTCATCATAAAGGATTTTCTTAAGGTTTTGCTCGTTTTTGTGCCAATTTTTCTCAAGTTGAACGAATAATTTTAGCATTACCTTTTTTTGTGCTAATTTTTCTATTTTCACTCTAGCTTCTTTACCTATACGCTTAATTGTAGTACCATCTTTACCTAGTATCATTCCTTTGTGAGAATTACTATCTGTAATGATAATGGCATTGATATAATAAATTTGCTCTAGTTCTTTAATTTTTTCTATTTTTACTTCAGTGCTATAAGGAATTTCATCACTTAAATTTTCATATATAGCTTCTAAGATAAAATCTCTATAAATATCCTTTTCTTTTGTTGTAGTAATAAACTCAGGATCAAAATAATACGGGTGCTCAGGCAAATACTGAATCATCTCATCTAAAAGAATTTTTTTATAAAATTTTTGCTTTGCAGAATAGGGGATAATAGCACTAAAATGTGAGCTAAACTGAGAATACTCGCTTAATTTTTTAAGCAAAACTTCTTTTTTTACTAAATCAACCTTATTAATCAACACAATATGTGGTACTTTAGGATTTAAACTTAAAAAATTTTCATAATCTTTGATATCATCATAAATACTAGCTACAAATAAAATCACATCACAATCAGCAATGCTTTTAATCGCCAAATCAATCATAAGCTGATTCATAGCCTTAGAGCTTGCATGCAAACCTGGTGTATCTATAAAAATAAGCTGATGATTTTCATGCATTATAATCGCATTGATCTTTCTTCTTGTGGCATTTTGCTTATGAGAAACCATAGCCACTTTTTCTTCTAATAAAGAATTTAGGATAGAACTTTTTCCCGCATTAGTTCTACCCACTATGCTTATAAAGCCACTTTTCACAAGATATACCTAGCTAAATCTTTATTTTCTATGATATCTCCAAGTTTAACTTGCACTTTAAAATCATCTATTTTATATACTTTACCTGCATATTCATCCGCTTCAAAACTAATATCCTCTAAAAGTTTTTCCACTACTGTATGTAAGCGTCTTGCACCAATATCTTGCATTTCTTCATTAGCCTTGCTTGCTATTTTTGCTATTTCTCTAATAGCCTCATCTTCAAAAACAAGCTCTACATTTTCAGTTTTTAAAAGCTCAATGTATTGTGTTAGTAATGAATTTTTAGGTCTTGTTAAAATAGCATATAAGGCATCCTCATCTAGCGAATCAAGCTCAACTCTTAAAGGAAAACGCCCTTGAAGTTCAGGGATTAAATCACTTGGTTTGCTTAGATGAAAAGCACCTGCTGCAATAAATAAAATATGATCAGTTTTTAAAGGACCAAATTTAGTTTGTATAGTGCTACCTTCAACTATAGGAAGCAAATCTCTTTGCACCCCTTCTTTGCTTGGATCTTGGCGGTTTGAATTTGAGCTTGAAACTGCTACTTTATCTATCTCATCGATAAAAATAATCCCTTCATTTTCAGCTCTTCTTAAAGCCTCGCCTTTAATACTTTCCATATCAAGAATTTTCTCACTTGCTTCTTGAGCTAAAGCTATTCTTGCATCTTTTACCTTCATTTCTTTTTTAACTTTTTTATTACCCACACCAATAACTTTTACTATATCTTGCATAGCACCCATTTCAGGTGGTAAATTTGGATTAGTATCAAATACACTTTGTGAAATTTCAACTTCTATTGTGCTATCATCTAAATCACCAGCTTTTAATTTCACGCGCATTTTTTCTAAAGAATTTTGATACTCTTCTTGTTTTTCTTCACTAACACCCTTTGGTAAAGGCGGTAAAAGTTTTTCTAAAATCTTATTTTCTATAAATTCATTAATCTTTTCTTTGTTTTTTTCTTTTTCTTCATTTTTTACTAAATTTAAAGCAGCATTAGCTAAATCTCTAACCATGCTTTCTACATCACGCCCAACAAAACCAACTTCAGTATATTTACTTGCTTCAACTTTTACAAAAGGAAGTCCCATCATCTTAGCAAGGCGTCTTGCAATCTCTGTTTTACCAACCCCAGTTGATCCTATCATTAAAATATTTTTTGGCATGATATCATCTTGAAGTTCAGGGCTAAGCTGCATTCTTCTATAACGATTTCTTAAAGCAATTGCTATGATTTTTTTGGCATTTTTTTGCCCAATTACATAATCATCTAAAAATTTTACAATCTCTTTTGGAGTTAAATTCATTTATCATCCTCAATTACATAAGTTTTAATATTTGTATTTGTATAAATGCAAATTTCACCAGCAATTTGCAAGCTTTCTTTAACTAATACTTCCTCATCTAAACTTGAGTGTTTAGCTAAAGCTCTTGCAGCAGAAAGTGCATAGTTACCTCCACTACCAATAGCAGCTATAGCGCCATCTTCAGGCTCAACTACATCTCCAGTTCCTGAAAGTAAGAATATATGATTTCTATCTAATACTAGCATCATTGCTTCAAGTTTTCTTAGATATTTATCCTTACGCCATTCTTTTGAAAAATCTATTGCAGCTTTTAATAAATCACCCTTAGAACTAGAAAGTAGTTTTTCAAACATATCAAAAAGATTAAAAGCATCAGCAGTGCTTCCTGCAAAGCCTGCCAATACTTTCCCATTGTTTAATTTTCTAATTTTAACCGCATTGTTTTTTAAAACAGTGTTTCCAAAACTTACTTGTCCATCTCCACCAATTACAGACTTATTTTTACCTTTATAAGCTAAAATTGTAGTTGCGTGAAACATTATTCTCCTTTAACTTCTAGCTTAAACACAGCATGAATTGCATGGCCTAATTTTGCTGAAATTTCATGCACACCAAGTTCTTTTATAGTATCACATTCTAAGCTTTTTTTATCAAGCTCTATGCCTTTTTGATCCTTTAGTGCATGAGCGATTTCATCTTTAGTAACCCCGCCAAACAAGCTTCCATTAGCTCCTACAGGCTTAGCTATGCAAATAGTGATTTTAGATAATTCTTCTTTTAATTTTTCCAAATTTGCAAGCTCAAATCTTAAATTTTCTGCCTTTTTCTTTTGCTCTGCTTCATACTGTTTTAAAACTTCATGTGTAGCAGCTTTAGCAAAACCTTTAGCAATTAAAAAATTTTGTCCATATCCATCTTTTACTTCTTTAACTTCTCCTGCTTTTCCTAAGCTTTTTACATCTTTAATCAATAATACTTTCATTGTTTTCCTTTTTTAAAATTTTCTTCCATTTTTACCTGCGATGATAAATCTTAAAGCATTTAATCTTATAAAACCTGCTGCATCTTTTTGATCATATACAACATCTTCTTCAAAAGTACAATAAGCCTCACTAAATAAACTATCATTCACACTTTCTCTGCCTATTACCATTACATTACCTTTATATAACTCAAGTTTAACTTTGCCATTAACATATTTTTGTGACTCATCAATTAAGGCTTGAAGCATTAATCTTTCAGGTGAGAACCAATAGCCATTATAAATTAAACTTGCATATTTTGGCATCAATTCATCTTTTAAATGCGCTGCTTCTCTATCAAGAGTGATACTTTCTATAGCACGATGTGCTTTTAAAAGTATACTTCCACCTGGAGTTTCATAACAACCTCTACTTTTCATACCCACATAGCGATTTTCGACAATATCAAGACGACCTATACCATGTTTTGCACCAAGTTCATTTAGCTTTGCTAAAAGCTGTGCAGGGGACATTTTTTCTCCATTAATAGCACACAAATCGCCTTTACTAAACTCAAGCTCTATCACTTCACTTTCATTTGGAGTTTCTTTTAAATCTTTCACCCAGCGCCACATATCTGCTTCGGGTTTAGCCGCAGGATCTTCAAGCACTAAACCTTCATAAGAAATATGCAATAAATTTGCATCCATAGAATAAGGTGATTTACCTTGTTTTTTAGCTATATCAATACCATGTTTTTGCGCATAAGCTAAGAGTTTTTCACGGCTATTCAAATCCCATTCTCTCCAAGGAGCAATGATGGCTAAATTTGGATTTAGCGCCAAAGCACCTAATTCAAAACGCACTTGATCATTTCCTTTACCAGTTGCTCCATGACTAATAGCATCTGCTTTTGTTTTATTTGCTATTTCTACTAAAGCTTTTGCTATCAAAGGTCTTGCTATACTTGTACCTAGTAAATATTCTCCCTCGTAAATAGCATTTGCTCTAAACATAGGAAACACATAATCTTTTACAAATTCATCTTTTAAATCTTGAATAAAAATATTTTCTTCTTTTACGCCCAAAGAAAGTGCTTTTTTTCTAGCAGGCTCAAGCTCTTCACCTTGTCCAATATCTGCTGTGAAAGTTACCACTTCACATTTATACTCATCTTGCAACCATTTTAAAATTATACTTGTATCAAGTCCACCAGAATATGCTAAAACCACTTTTTTGATATCTTTTTTCATTGTCTTTCCTCTTTGTAAAAATAATTTTAAAATTTAACGAATTTAGCTTAATATAATGTAAAATATTTAGACATTTTATAACATTTTCTTGTATTTTTTGATAAAATATTTTTATGAGAATAGATAAGTTTTTAAATGTAGTTAATATTACTAAGCGTCGTGCTATTTCAGAAGATATGTGTAAAAGTGGCGTAGTAAGCATCAACAATCAAGTAGTTAAAGCTAGTAAAGAAGTAAAAATTGGCGATGAAATAAGCATTAAATTTATAGAATATACTAATATCTATAAAGTCTTAGACATACCAACAACTAAAAGCATACCAAAAGCTATGCAAGAAAAATATGTGGTAAAAATTCAATGAAAGAAATGATTTTAAGTCAAAATGAGCTTTACAAGCTTTGTGAAATTTTACCTAAAAATGGAGTTATTTTACTTCAAGGAGATTTAGCAAGTGGTAAAACTACTTTGGTGCAAAACTATGCTCAATTTCTTGGAATAGAAAAAACACTTAATTCTCCTACATTTTCTATCATGCAAGAATATGATTTTCAACAAGGTAAAATGTATCATTATGATATTTATCAAGAAGGTTTTGATGGACTTTTAAAAAATGGTTTGATTGAAAATTTTTTTGAAGAGGGTTTGCATTTGGTAGAGTGGGGTGATGAAAAATTAAAAAAATATTTAGATAAATATCAAATTTTTAATATAATTTTACAAATCATTCCTTGTGAAAATAAAAGAAAGTATATAATACATGAGTAAGCTAGAAGCTAGAAATTTAGAAAAAATCATTAAAAAAACTAAAATCATACACGATGTTTCACTAGAAGTACAAAGTGGGGAAGTTGTTGGACTTTTAGGACCTAATGGGGCAGGAAAAACTACAAGTTTTTATATGATATGCGGGCTTATTTTACCAACAAGTGGGCAGGTGTTTTTAGACTCACAAGATATCACAAAAGAACCACTTAATAAAAGAGCAAAGCTTGGTATTGGGTATTTACCTCAAGAAAGTAGTGTTTTTAAAGACTTAAGCGTAGAAGAAAATTTACTTTTAGCCGCTCAAGTAATATATAAGGATAAAAATTTATTAGAACAAAAGATAGAACAAATGCTAGAATTACTTAGCATAGAACCTATTAGACATAGAAAAGGTATGAGTTTAAGTGGAGGTGAAAGAAGGCGTTGTGAAATCGCAAGATCGCTTATGTGCGATCCTAAATTTTTACTTCTTGATGAACCATTTGCTGGGGTTGATCCTATCGCAGTGAGTGAAATTCAAAGCTTAATTAATGATTTAAAGGCTATGAATATAGGTGTTTTAATCACTGATCATAATGTAAGAGAAACTCTAGCAATTTGCGATAGAGCTTATGTGATTAGAAGCGGAAAGTTGCTAGCTAGTGGCAATGCTAATGAAATTGCACATAATGAAGATGTTAAAAAATACTATCTTGGAAGTGAGTTTAGACTTGAATAATGCTTAAACAAAAAACCTCTATAACGCAAAAAGCAAAACTATCACAAACCTTAAGATCTTGGCTTCCTATATTGCAAGCTAACATTGAAGATCTAAAAGAAAGTTTAGATGAATTTGCTAAAGAAAATCCTTTTATAGAGATCAAAGAAAACTCAAGTATTACAAACAATCAAAACAAGTATTATCAAGAATATTTTAGTAAAAATACCACCACGCAAATGATTGATGCAAAAAGCTTAGAAGTAAAAAATGTGTATGAACTTTTAAGCGAGCAAATCATACCACCATTTTTTCCTACTAAAAAATCTCAAACCATTGCTGAAAAAATCATAGAATGTTTAAACCATGAAGGTTATTTTGAGTATGATGAGGAAATTTTAGGTGAATTTGATCCTCTAGAAGTAGAAAAAATCAGACAAAGATTTAAATACCTTGATCCTGTTGGAGTAGGAGCAAAAGATAATCAAGAAGCTTTTATTTTTGCATTAGAGCATTTTGACTTAGATGATGAGCTTTATGAGTTTTGCAAAATGCTAATTTTAAATTTAGAAAATGCAAAAGATTTTATCAAAGATCCTTTGTATAAAAAGGCTATAGCGATAATTAAAAAAATCTCTATTCCACCTTTTTTAGAGTATTTTGAAGAGAGTATGGAAATCATTCCTGATATATTTATTTATCAAGAAAATGGTGAAATTAAAATTAAAATCAATGATGATTATTACCCCGAAATTGCTTTTGAGGCAGATGGCTTAGATCATGAGTTTTTAAGTGCTTATTTAAAAGATGCTAAAAATTTAATCGATGCATTAGCTATGCGTAAAGCTACCCTTTATAAACTAGGATTAATGATTATAGAATATCAATATGATTTTTTCATGGGCGGGGATATTAAACCTATGCAGCTTAAAGACTTAGCACAAGATCTTGAAAGAAATGCTTCTACCATCTCAAGAGCAATTGCAAATAAATACTTAAGTTGTGACAGAGGCTTAATACCTTTAAAATCTTTCTTTACCACCGCAGTTGATGATGGTGAAACTTCTAATGCAACTATTAAAGATTTTCTTAGTAATTTAATTAAAAAAGAAAATCCTAAAAAACCTTTGAGTGATTTAAAAATTCTTGAACTCACTCAAAAAGAATTCCCAAGTGTGCAACTAGGGCGTAGAACTATCACAAAATACCGTATGCAACTTGGTATAGGAAGCTCAAGTGAGCGTAAAAAATTATATGAATTGATGTAGGAAAAGATGAATTTAGAAAGTATTTTTGAAAAAACCATAAAACAAAATGTGCGTTTAGTAGCAGCTAGCAAGTATGTTCAAGATGAACAAATTCGAGAGCTTTTTAAGCAAGGTGTTGTAGAGTTTGGAGAAAATCAAGTTCAAGCTTTAGCTTTAAAGAAAGAAAAACTTCAAGATTTAGAAATCAAATGGCATTTTATAGGTAATCTCCAAAGTAATAAAATCAATCTTTTAATCAAACAAAACCCATTGCTTTGGCAATCTTGCAATGGTTTAAAAAGCGCCAAAGCTGTAGATAAAAGACTTGATTATAAATTAGATACTTTATTAGAAATAAATACTGCCAATGAAAGTTCTAAAAGTGGCATAGAGCAAAATAAGGCCATAGAAGAGTATTTGCAAATACAAGAAGAGTGTAAAAATTTAAATCTAGTAGGCATTATGTGTATAGGCTCTATGGATGAGGAAAAAGTTCAAGAAAGTTTTGAGCAAACTTTTAAAATCTATGAAAATTTACAAAAACACGGGGCAAAAATTTGCTCTATGGGCATGAGCGGGGATTTTGAGCTAGCTATAAAATGTGGCTCAAATATGGTGCGTTTGGGGAGTATTTTATTTAAATAAACCCCATTTGTTTTGCTTTTTCTATCATAAAATCTGCACCATTTTCACTTTTTAATTCTTGTAAGGCTAAAGATTTTTCTTCTAGTGAGAAATTTTCCACTAAGTTTAAAAATTTATGTTTTTCTTCTTGGGTTAAAATTTCACATAAATTACGCTCTTTTAAATACAAAGCATTAAAATACTGATGATTTTTAGCTGCATAGGGATAAGGAATAAAAATACAAGGAAGTAAATTTGCACTAAGCTCAAAAAGACTACTTGCACCTGATCTTGATATGGCTAAATCTGCTTTAGAAATTTTATCCATAATATTTTTATCAAAGTCAAAAAGATCTGCATTGACATTTAAATCCTCATAAGCTTTTTTACATCTTTCATAATCATTCTTACCACATTGATGAATGATATTTATGCCTTTTTCTTTAAAATATAAAGCATTTTCTAAAGCAAGATCGTTTATAAATTTAGCCCCTTGAGAGCCACCAAGAAAAATAATATTTTTTAATTCTTTTCTTACTCTTGCTTTTTGTGAAAAAATTTCATTAATAGGATAAGGACAAAAGAAAGTATTTGCTTTATTAATTTGATCATCAAAAGCAGTAAAAAAAGCTTTAGAGAAAGGCTTTAAAAGTGAATTTAAACTTCCCATTTTTGAATTTTGCTCATGGATTAAAAGCGGGATATTTGCCATTAAAGCACCAAAAGCGCCTGGAGCACTGCTATATCCACCCACACTAAAAACTACTTTAATTTTATGTTCTTTCAAAATTTGTTTTGTTTTTCTTGCAAGTTTTATAATATGCAAAAACGATTGAACCTTAGCTAAGCCTTTTTTATTAACAACGCCTTGAGAGCTTAGAAAATATTTTTTATAAAAGCTATTTTCATTTTCAAACCATAGTCTATCTTGCCCATTTTCACTTCCTATGTAAATGCATTCTATGCCTTGTTTTCTTGCACTTTGTAATAAACATCTAGCTATAGCTAAATGCCCTCCTGTACCTCCACCTGTAATTGCTATCATTTATCCTCTTTATTTAGCTTTTCTTCTAAAATAGCAAGCCTTGCTTCTAATTTAGCGATTTTTTCTTCATAATCAATCTTACCATGTTCTTTAATATAAGCAGGTATGCCAATAGCTGTTAAATTTGCCTCAACATCTTTTAATACAACTGCATTTGAGCCTATTTTGGCGTTTTTACCTATGGTAATATTGCCTAAAATTTTAGCACCAGAACCTATGATCACGCCATCTTCTATAGTGGGATGTCTTTTAGTGTTTTTATCTAAACTCGTTCCACCCAAAGTAACACCTTGATAAATCAAAACATCATTACCTATAATAGAAGTCTCGCCAATCACAACCCCACTTGCATGATCTATAAATATCCTTCTACCCAAATGTGCCCCAGGATGTAAATCAACTCCAGTAAAAAACTGCGAAATTCCACTAACAATCCTTGCTATTTTTTTAAAACCTTTTTGGTAAAAAAAATGAGCAAAGCGATAATTTACCACAGCCCAAACACCAGGATAGTTAAAAACTAATTCCACCCAAGATCTATATGCAGGATCTTTTTGTTTTGGCATAGAAAAATCTTCTTTGATTAGTTTAAAAATACTCATTTAGAACCTATGCTTTTTAAATATCCATTATCATTTAAGAATAAATAAATTTCACCCAAAATATGCTTTTTTTGATTTTCATTAACAAGTTTTGAAGCATAAATTTTTTCATTAATATTATCCATAATTGCATGAATATCATAGTCAAGATCTTCTAAAGTATCTAAAATAGATTGAGCCTCTAGTATACTTTCTATTTCAAAACCCTTTTCATTGATACTTATACAAGCTTCAGTTGGATGTGTAAAAAGATTATGCTTCATACCAAGGACTTCTTGATAAGCTCCCACTAGGAAAAATCCTAAAAAATAATCTTCAACTTCTACATCAATATCATGTAAAAACAAAGGATTGTCTTTAGAATAAGAAATTTCTCCATCACTATCGCAAGTTATATCCCATATGCTTGCACTTCTTGTAGGTTTTTTATTGAGTCTATCAAGTGGCATGATAGGAAAATTTTGTTCCAAGCCCCAAAAATCAGGCAAAGACTGAAATACTGAAAAATTCACTAAATATTTTTCTTGTACTTCATTTTGCAAACTCGATAAATCAGCTTGATCGCCCACTAAAGAAATAGCTTTTCTCATAATCAAATGCAATAAAATTTCACTATTAGAGCGATCTTGTAAATCTACATAACCCAAATCAAACAAGGTTAAAATACTCTCCATATGATCAATACTATCATGTAAATACTCAAGCGCATTAGAAGCTTTAATGTTTTTATACAAATCATAAAGTTCATCAATAAGTTTTGGATTTTTATCTTTTAATAAAAGTTTGCTTTCTGTGTATTCTTGAGAAAAAAGCTCTAAAACAGGCGCTACTAAAACAGCATGATTAGCTGCTACAAAACGCCCACTTTCTATAAAAATATCAGGTTCTAAATCTTTTTTTTGTTCTGCTATGCTTTTTAAAATAAACACAACATCGTTTGCATATTCACTTAAGGTGTAATTTCTACTTGTTTCATTTTTAAACTGAGAATATTCTACTGCTAAACCCCCGCCAAGATTAATAGCTTTTAAATTTTTTGCCCCCATTTTTCTAAGCTCGGTGTAGATATTACCCGCTTCATTTAGAGCTTTTTTTAAAGGATGAATTTCAGTAATTTGCGAGCCTAAATGAAAATGTATCATAGTAAATTGATCTAAAAGTTTATTAGCTTTTAAAAGATTTACTGCTTCAATAAGCTCAGTAGATGTTAAACCAAATTTTGAATTTATACCACCACTTTTTGCCCAAATTCCTACTCCAGCTGAATGCAAACGCACCCTTAAGCCTATATTTGGTTTTGGCTTAAAACGATTTTTAGCAATTTCAATCATCGCTTCAAGCTCATTAAGCCCTTCCATGGTTAAAGTGATATTATGACCCATTTCACACGCTATAAAGCCCATATTTATGAGTTCTTTGTCTTTAAAACCATTAACCGTTATAGGAGCGCCTTCATTATTATAAGCCATAGCTAGTAAAAGCTCAGCCTTACTTCCTGCTTCTAAACCATAGTTATATTCTTTGCCTAGATTAACTAAATTTTTTACAAAACCTGGATATTGATTAACTTTTAAAGGATACACAGCATTAAAAGAACCTTTGTAGTTAAATTCTTTTTTTGCTTTAGAAAATTTATCATAAATTTGCTCAATTTGTTTATGGATTAAATGAGGAAAACGAAGCAATAATGGCCCCTTATAGCCATCATCACGCAAAGTATTTACTATATCTATAATGGCAGGTTTTTTACCATGATTTACACATACTTTGCCATTTTCGATGATAAAATTATTCGCACCCCAAATATTAATACCATAATCAATCATAACTCATTCTCCAAATTTGCTAATTTTATATTTTTAATATCTTTATTTTCTAAATTTTTATAAAAAATCTCTTCTTTTTGCATTTCATCTTCACCTATACACAAAAAGATTTTAGCATTAGTATTATCTGCTTGGTTTAAATGCTTTGCAAGTTTTTTTGCTTCATAACTTATATATACTTTATGTTTTTTTCTTAAAGTATTTGCTAGTTTAAAAATAGTATCTATATAAGCTTCATCCATAGCACAAAGATAAATCCCTTCTCTAGCTTTTACGCTTTGTTTTTGCTCTAAAATAGCCATAATCCTTTCTATACCCATAGCAAAACCCACACCATAGCCACTTTTGCCATCTAAGTATTCAATCAATCTATCATACCTTCCACCACCTGCTACGGCAGCTTTTGCACCGATTTCATCACTAACAAACTCAAATGCACTTTTAGAATAATAATCAAGCCCACGCACTAATTTCTCATCACACTCAAACTCAACATCATTTTCTTTTAAAAGTTTTTGCAATTTTTCATAATCTTTTTTACAACATGGGCATAAATTTTCACTTAGTTTTGGCACATTTTCGATTAAACTTTGACAATGATCATTTTTACAATCAAGCACTCTAATAGGGTTTAAGTCTTTTCTTCTTAAGCAATCCTCACAAAAACCTTCTTTAGAATTTAAAAAAGCTATGAGTTTTTCTTTATATACACCCATACATTCTTTACAGCCTAAAGAATTAATTTTCAAACTTGTATGAATTTCTAAGCGTTTAAAAATTTCATTTAGCATTAAAATAATGCTCGCATCCTCATACACACTTGCTATACCAAAGCTTTCTACACCAAATTGATGAAATTCACGCAATCTTCCTTTTTGTGGCCTTTCATAGCGAAACATAGAACCATGGTAAAACCATCTTTTAACACTTTGAGCCTTATCCATTTTAGCTTCTATGTATGATCTTACCACCCCAGCTGTCCCTTCAGGCCTCAAACACACATCATTACCTGCTTTATCAACAAATTCATACATTTCTTTGCCAACTATATCAGAGCTTTCCCCAACACTTCTTTTAAAAAGCTTAGTAAGTTCCAAATGTGGACAATTAATAAAGGTAAAACAATAGTTTTTAGCCACTTCTTCACAAGTTTTTACTACTTTTTCATAAAGAACGGCTTGATCATCTTGTAAATCTTTCATTCCTTTTAAAGCATTAATCATCTATAAATTCCTTAATCTTTTCATGTAAATTTTCAATACTCAAAGAAGCATCTAATTTTAAAATTTTTATATCTATCTTAGTTTTTAAAAACTCTAAAGTTTCTTCTAAAGCTTTTTGTATATTTAGAAAATATTCAATCCCTCTTTTTTCAATACTATCTAAATCTTTTTTAGAAAGTCTTTGCTCAATAAGCTCTTTAGAACCATGCAAAAACACAACCTTTTGTGGAAAAAGTCCACCTGTGGCAAAAGAATTTAACTCAAATAAAATTTTTTGATCAAAATCACATCTTGCATAAGCCATATTAGAAATAAAACTACGATCTGAAATGATAAGTTTGTTTTTATTATGCGCTAAATGCATGTCGATTAAATTTGCTCTATCTGCTAAAAAAAGCAAAAGCTCAGCCTTTTTAGAAAATTGCATTTTACTTTCTAATAAAATTTTTCTCAAATGCACTCCAAGCTCACTTCCACCTGGTTCTTTAGTAAAAAATGCATTATGAAAATATTTTTTTAAAAGCTCTATTTGCGTGCTTTTGCCTACACAATCAACCCCTTCAAAAGCTATATACAATCTCTCTCCTTTAATAAAGGTATAATTTCTTTTGGCACAAGCTTACTCACATCGCCATTATGCATACAAATTGATCTTACTATGGAGCTTGAAATAAAAGAATTTTTTAAGTTTGGCATAAGATATAAAGTTTCAAAATCTTCCCAAAGCATGTGATTTGCATAACCAAGTTGTAATTCATACTCAAAATCACTCACCGCTCTTAAGCCTCTTATAATGATATTTATTTGCAAATTTTTAGCAAGATCTACTAGTAAGTTATCAAAAGTTGTAATTTTAACATTTTTTAAGTCTTTTGTAGCAATTTTTACCATTTTTTCTCTATGCTCTAAGCTAAACATAGGCTTTTTACTCTCACTTTTAGCTATGGCAACAACTACTTCTTCAAACATCTTGCTAGCTCGAATGATCACATCTAAATGTCCATTAGTGATAGGATCAAATGTCCCTGGGTATATACAATTAGCCATCATTGCCACCTTTGATATAAATTATGCTCAATGTTTGCTAGATCAAGCCATTTTCCTATGATAAATTTATATAGTTTTTCTAAATTATCAATCTTAGCATAACTTGCCATTACAGGAGGAGCGATGATAACTCCATAGCTAGAAAGTTTAACCATTTGTTCTAAATTTAAAGTAGAATAGGGCATTTCCCTTACCCCAAGTATGAGTTTTTTGCGTTCTTTTAAAGCCACTCCTGCAGCTCTTGTAAGTAAAGTATCATTTATACCACAAGCAATTTTTGCCAAAGTATTAATCGAGCAAGGTGTGATAAAAGTCGTTTCTATGCCAAAAGATCCACTTGCAACGCATTGACTAATATCTTCATTATCTAAAAAATTTACATGTTCAAGCTCAAATTTATCTTTTATGTGTTGCAAAAAGTCTATATTTTCTAAAAGAGAATTTTCTTTTGCAAAGCTTATTTTTGCATTTTTACTCACAATGGCATAAATTTGCCCTTTTTCTTTTAAATGTTTTAACAATAAAAAACCAAGTTCACAAGAACTAGCCCCGCTAATACCTACTAAAATTTTTTTCATTTTAGCTCCACATAATTTTTACTAATAACTTTACCATGCACGACTTTTCCATCTTTATTTTTAAGACGAATTCTTTGGTTTAAATTCCCACTTTGCAAGGCTTTTAATTCTATTATCATGCTTAAATCCCCATCTTTGATAACTCCATAAACAGAATCATTTCTTTGTATAAGGGTTTTAGTTTTAAACATATTATATTTTAAAATCATATTTTCTCTTATATTGCTTTTGGCTATTAAATTTGCGATTTCATCTTTTTTTAATACACCTTGAGGAGCTTTATCAAAAGGAATTTTTAAAATTTTAAAACTAGCAGGGCTTAAATTTTCATTACGCGCAATAGGACGCGTGGTTTGTAAAACTTCTAATTTTGCCTTTAAAAAATACTTAAAAAATATATTTTTTTTAAACTGCTCTGGAGTTTTAAATTCAGCCTTTACAAAACCATCAGCTCTATCAAAATTATGATTGCCTAGTTTTAAAAAAATGTATTGATTAAAATCAGCAGGCAAACTTGATTGAGTGTTAAGATCTAAAGAAATGATTTCTAGTTGCGGATAATTTGTCTTAAATTCTTTAATCAAAGCTAATTTTACTTCATCAAAATTCGAAGCAAAACTAAAAGCATAAAAAAATAAAACTAAAATGATTTGCTTAAAAAACAATACAGCAACCTTTTATAAAAATATATTAATCGTATAATACATTAAAAAAGTTTGATTTTAGTTAAAAGAAGTGGAGCGGGAAACGAGATTCGAACTCGCGACCCCAACCTTGGCAAGGTTGTGCTCTACCCCTGAGCTATTCCCGCATTTTAAAAGTAGAGTGTGATTTTATCAAAACTTTATTTTATTGTCAAGTTTTTAAAATTAAGGAATGTTTTTTGCTTGTGATTATTAAATTTTAAAAGGAGTTCTCATGCAAGTAAATGATAAAAATAATCCGCTAGCCCTAAATAATATGACAAAAATCAAAGAAAAAAACACATCTTCAGATGAATTTCAAGCTACACTTAATGCACTTAAAGACAAAGAAGAAAAAGAGTATAAAAAAGATAGCAACAATGCTTTTAGTAATACAGATTTAAATATAGGTTCAATCTCTAAAGATTATAGTGTATATGCTTGGGATAAATTACGCCAAAGCAAATACCAAAAAAATGAAGAAAATATCTTAAATAATCTTTTTAAAACCTTAGATAAAGCAAGAAATTAATCATTCAAAATAGGGTAGTGCAATACCCTATTAAATTTTTAAAACCTTCACTTCTTGATCTTTTATTAGTTTTGTATCATCAGTTTGCGTGATTAAAATATGCGTGTTTTCACATAAAGGTTTTAGCATACCTGAGCCAAATTTAGCTTCGCTTGGTTTAAAATAACCATCGACTAATTTTCCAAAAGCAAAATCATTTCTTTGACCTTTGAAATTTAAATCTTTAGTCAATCTTGCTTTATCAAATTCCAAAAGTTCTTTACCATCAAGTAAATTGAGTATATTTTTTGCAAAAATATGCGTTGAAACTAAAGAAGCCAAAGGATTTCCTGGTAGGGCTAGAAAAAGCATATCGCTTTTGCTAAAAAGTTTTACATGTTTGCAAAGTTTAGCATTTACTTTTTCAAAAATAGGGCTAAAATCACACTCAAGTAAAGCTTGTTTGATAAAATCAGCCTCACCCACGCTAGCTCCACCACTGCTTATAAGTATATCAAATTCCTTATTTTCTAAAAGCTTTTTATATGCATTTAAATCATCTTTTATAAGTCCTAAATATTCAACATCAGCATAATCTTGCAAAATAGCATAAATTCCAAAAGCATTTGCATTGTATATGCTGTATTCATCAGCATTTTCCCAAGGCTCTACAAGCTCATCTCCACTTGAAAAAATCCCAACACGCAATTTTTTAACAACATTTAACTCATAAATTCCTTGAGCAGCAAGCATAGCTACCATACCTGAAGTGATTTTTTGTCCCTTTTTAAACAAAAGCTCTCCAAGCTTTGCTTCCTCGCCTTTAAAGCGGATAGCATTGTTTTCTTTAGCGTTTTTAGCATTGAGCTTTTCATCTTCAAGCAAAGCTTCTTCAAACATTAAAATGGTATTTGCATTTTGAGGAATTTTAGCCCCTGTCATAATCTTATAGCATTCATTTTTTTCTATAATATAATCATTTTTATCGCCTGCTAAAATACTTCCTTTTATTTCTAGCAATTCATTCTTATGTGTATAATTTAATGCATAGCCATCTAGGGCAGAATTATCAAAAGCGGGTAGGTTTTTTTTCACAAAAACATCTTTATATAAAATACACCCCAAAGCCTGTGTCAATTTTACTCTTTGAAATTCATTTTTTGCTTTGATTTGTTCTTTTAAAAAATCTAAAGTTGCAAAAATATCTCTCATTCTTCAAGCCTTCTTATACTTGCACCTAGTTTTTTAAATTTTTCTTCTAAATTTTCATACCCTCTATCAAGATGATAAATTCTATGAATTTTACTTGTACCTTTAGCTGCTAAAGCTGCTAAAATCAAAGCAGAAGATGCACGCAAATCAGTAGCCATAACATCAGCTCCCAAAAGCTCTTTAGTGCCATTTATAGTAGCAATATGCCCGTTTAATCTTATATCAGCTCCCATTCTTAAAAGCTCACTTACATGCATAAAACGATTTTCAAATAATCTCTCATCAATAATACTTGTACCATTTGCTTTTAAAGCTAAAGCCATAAATTGTGCTTGCATATCTGTTGGAAAGCCTGGATATTCGCTAGTTAAAATTTCAACTGGTTTGATTTCTTTAACAGGATTTATACTAATACTATCTTCATTAATATCAAAGCTAAAGCCCATTTGCTCTAGCTTTGCCAAAACTGCACTAAGATGACTTACGTTGACTTTTTTTAGAGTGATTTTTGAGTTAGTGATAGCACCTGCACACAGATAAGTTCCTGCTTCAATACGATCAGGAATGATTTCAAAAGGTTTAAATTCTAAAAGCTCTCCACTTGTGCCATAAATTTCAAGCTCAGAAGAACCTATGCCTTGTATATCAAGCCCAGCCCTAGCTAAAACCTCACAAAGTTGTACCACTTCAGGTTCTTTAGCAACATTTAAAAGTCTAGTTTTGCCATGAGCTAGAGCTGCTGCCATAATGATATTTTCACTACCTGTAACAGTGATTTTATCAAACATCACATCAACACCCTTAAGCCCTCCACTAGCTACCACATAACCTTGTTTAATCTCAATATTAGCTCCCATTTTTTCTAAAGCCAAAAGGTGTAAATCAATAGGGCGTTGGCCTATAGCACAACCTCCTGGTAAAGAAACCTCACAGTTTCCAAATCTAGCTAGTAAAGGCCCTAAGGTAAGTATAGAAGCACGCATTTTACGCACGATGTCGTATTTTGCTATGGTTTTATTTAAATGTTTTGTATTTATTTTTGCAAAATTGTCTTTAAAAGTATAATTTGCTCCTAAGTTTTCAAGCAAAGAAAGTAGGGTGCAAATATCTGCTACATTTGGTAAATTTGAAATTTGAACTTCATTTTTAGCTAAAATACTTGAAGCTATCAAAGGAAGCGCAGCGTTTTTTGCACCACTTATTATCACTTCTCCATTTAACTTTTCAACACCATCAATCTCTAAATAAGTCATTAATTTTCCTTAAAATATATACATAATGATATAATAATATTTTACTACAAATATTATATAAATTAATAAGATTAAAGGTGTTATTTGGACTTTTTTGAGCTCTTGGATTGGCATTTTTCTTTGAGTACTAAGCTTATCATAATAAAATATGGCTTGTTTTTAATCATAGGCTTGACTAGTTTATTTACTTCTTTTTTTACTTTTTGTCTTATTACAAGGAAATATCCCAAAACATAATTTTTCTTTAAATTCCTTTTAGCTATGAGCGCGATTGTGTTTATAGGTACAATAGGGGCTTTTAGCTAGCATGATAGCTTGTATAAAACCTGCGGCTGCTGCTTTTGTGAGTTTTTTATTTTTAGGGACTATTTATGGCGTGATTGAACTTTTTGCTTTGATTATTCTTATAGTGTATTTTTAAACGCTAAAAAGTATTAAAATCATTGTATACTTTGCATAGCTTGATCTAGCATTTGCATTATCCTTGCATATATGCTTTGCATTTGCGAATTTAAACTTTGAATTTGAGAATTGATCATTTGAGCTTTTTGTGGATCTTGGCTTGATTGTAATTTAGCATTTAATTCTGCTATTTTAGCTTGTATTTTAGAAAGTTCTTTATAAAGTTTATTTAACTCATCTTCTGATTTTTCTCCATTTTGACTTTCTTTAACGCTTTTTTCAAGCTCTTTTATACCTTGAGTAAATTTAAACTCTATAAAATTCTTATTTTCTTTGCTTTCTTTTTCTTCTTTTTGAGTATTTAAAATATAAGGATTAATTTTACTAATATAATCATTTATTTGCATGATGCATCCTTTCTTTAAAGATACATCGGATTTTTTTATAAAAATTTAAGTTCTATCGTGAAGTTTTTTTGCTACCTCTGCGGCTAATTTTAGCTTTTCATTATCAAAATGTGTGTAAATTCTTGAAGTATTTAAACTTGCATGACCTAGTGCTTCTTGGACTAAAACTAAATCTTTTTGTTTTTTATAAAGTAGGGTAGCAAAAGTGTGTCTTAACATATGAGCTCCATTTTTTTGCTTGCGAATTCCTGCTTTAAATAAAATTTGTTCTACTATACGCGAAATGTAAGCTTGGGTTAGGGCTTTACCATTGCGATTGACAAATAAAAGTCCATCGCAAGAAAGATAATTTACTCTTACATCTTTTAAAAGATGCTCTATAAGCTCTTTTTTAATCATCACAACGCGATATTTATTGCCTTTAGCTCTAATACGTATAATATAAAGATCATTTTCTTCGCTAATATCTTTTAATTTTATATTAATAGCCTCACTAACCCTAATTCCTGTAAAAATGATGATTTTAATAATCAAGCGATTGCGTATGGTATTACTTTTAAAATCTGTATTATCAATAGCATCTAAAAATTTACTCACTTCATCTTCGCTCATATACTCAGGTAGTTTAACTCCTTTAGAGCCACTTACACCTGCCCAATTTTTAAGGTTGATATCAAAAATATGTGCTTTTTGATCTTCTTCGTTTTGTTTATCTAAAAATGCAAAAAAATTAATCACAGCTATACGATAATTTTTTTTACTCGCATCAGATAAAGAAGCGCTAATACTTGCTAAAATTTCCACTAAAAGCTCTTCATCAATTTGTTTTAGCGAATAAAGCTTGTAAAATAACAAATATTCATAAAGTTTTTTCAAAGGATTAAAATACGTATTTACACCACTAAGTCCTGCATTTCTTGCTTTTTTTACATAAGCATCAAGCTCTTGTATATTTTTAACACCCTTACTTAGAGCTAAATTTACTACAGCCAAGGCTTGAGGGTCTTTTAATTCCTTATTTGATAAAGAATTAAGCTTAAATTTCACATATCTACAAAGCCAAAATAAAAATGACTTTTCAAAATTTTCTTCACAATCTAGAGGATATTTCATCACTTATTCTCCAAGGCTTTCAAAGTAGCCATTTTGGCATGGATATAAACACTATTAAATAGTTTTTTAGAGCTTTCTTTTACAATCAATCCAAGTTCAGTGCAACCCAAAATCACTCCTTGAACTTGTGGAAATTGAGCAATCAAATCATCTAGATATTTTTTTGAATCTTTATTTATAATACCTTTACAAAGCTCATTGAAAATAATATCATTAAGCTTTAAAACATCATTGCTTTTAGGGATAAAAACTTCAATCTTTGAGTTAATTAAAAGTTGTTTATAAAAATCTTCTTGCATAGTGTATTTTGTTCCTAGTAACAACACTTTATCGATTTTTTGCTCTTGAAGCTCTAAAAGCATAGCTTTAGCTATATGTAAGATAGGAATTTGAATGTTTTTTTGTATGTTTTCATAACATTTATGCATAGTATTAGTACAAATTAATATAAAATCAACTCCACATTTTTGCAAAAGTAGGGCATGTTGGGTTAAAATTTCACTTGCTTTTTGCCAATCATTCTTACGTTGGCATTCTTCTATTTCTTCAAAATCAACGCTAGTTAAAACTATCTTAGCGCTGTGTAATTTTCCTAATTTTTCATTTGTTAATTTATTGATTATTTCATAATAGCTAAGTGTGCTTTCATAACTCATTCCACCTATTAAACCTATGGTTTTCAAACTTTTTTCCTTTAAAATTAATATAAAAATTATAAAAAAATCTTACTTAAAAAATATCAAGCTATAATTATAAAAACAAAATAGGGTAATGATATGTTTTTTAAGAAAAAAACCATGCAAAAGCAAGTAAAACAAAACAATATTTCAAACAATGACTTTGCACAAGAAAAAAGACTTTATGAATTTAAAGAAAATATGAAAAAACTTAGCAAAGATGAAAATAGTGCTAAACTTTTAGCAAGACAACTTTCAAGATTAATCCAAAAATCCAAATAGAACTAAAAAATCCATACAAGCTAAACCTTTTATATTTATTTTCCTTTTTACTCATTATTTTAGCTTTTTTAGCCCATAAAAATATTTTAATTTAAACTTAATATATATGTAAAATTATATGATAAATAGTAAAATCTTGAAATTATATATATTTTGTATTGAAAACTATAATTTTCAAACTTTTATATTTATCTGCACTTTAGTAAGTAAAATGTATTTTAAAATACCTATAATATAGTATTTTAAAGCATTTTAATTTTTGAGTGAAAATAACTTATCCATAAAAAAATAAGTATAATTTTTTGAAAAATATTATAAGTTATTTTATGTAGCTACGAAAGATTAAAGATGTATATTTTTTATTTCAACTAAATTTTAGTTTGTATTTTTGCTTAAATAAAATTGAAGTTTAAAAATGTAGATTAGTTATTTTCTTGACTTTTAGGATAATCAAAAAACACAACTTCTCCGCTATGTTCTTTTATATCTTTAAATTCTTTTATATCAAATTGCATGCATAAAATAGCAGAAGTTGGAAAGTTTTCTAAATCTATATGAGCTAAATATTCACAAAGTTCTTGCAATAAAGGATTATGCATAATTAGCACTACCCTACTCTCTTTTAATTCTTTTATAAATTTCAATACATCTTCTAAATTACCATCATAAAAGTTTTTTTCTATCTTAATATCTTTTTCTTTTAAAAAAAAGCTTTTGCAAAGTTTTTGTGCTGTTTTTATACAACGCCTAGCAGGACTTGAGATAATGCTTTGAGCTTTAAATTCTAAATCTTTAATCCTATAAATCATAGTTTTTAGATCATCTTTTCCACTAGAACTAAGCTCTCGTTGTAAATCTTGTTCGTAGTTTTCTTTTTGAGCCTTTGCATGACGGATAAAATAGATATATTTCATCTTATAACCTTAAATTTACCCAAAACATATCCACATGTAAAGCCGAAAATATGTGCATACCAGGCTATATTTACACCCATAAAAATAGGTACAAAACTCATTAGTAATATAGCTACGATAAGTCCTTTAGTGGCAGTTTTATCCAAATATGCATAATATCCCATTAAAACACATATAGCACCACTTGCACCCACTACATTTACAAAACTACCATCAAAGCTTAAATACACATAAAAAGCACTAAGTAAAGAGCAAAGAATTCCACCGATTAAATAAAGCAAAGCAAATTTGAAACTTTTTAAGTATTTTTCAAGCATAGAGCCAAATTGAAAAAGTACTATCATATTTAAAATCAAATGAGGCCAATTTCCATGCATAAACATTGAACTTAGAATTTGCCAGTAAAATCCTTGAAAGAAAAATAAATTTAACCCTAAAATAACATCTAAATTTAAAGATCCAAAATAAAGATAATTCACAAAGATAAATATCACGATATTTAAAGCGATTAAAAAAGAAGCTACCATTGCCCTACTTTGTATTTTTAATAATTATAACAAAAAGCTATTTAAATTCTAGCTTACACATAAAATTCACACTAATAAGATACAATATCGTCAAAAAATAAAATAAGGTTAAAAATGAAAAAACTAGCTTTAGCTTTTTTTATCACACTAAATACCCTTAATGCTGGTATAGTCATAGCACCCGATTCCTTGCCAGTAAATATCAAACAATTTATTAAAGATTATTTTAATGCAGAAATAGGTCTAGTAGAGCAAGATGGTTATTCCTATGAGATTTATTTAAGTGATGGAAGCGAAATTGAGTTTTCACTTAATGGAGAATTTAAAGAGGCTGAAAATTTTAGATCGCTAAATTACGCAATTTTGCCTCTGGCAATACAAAATACCATTAAAAATACTTATCCCAATACAACGATCATAGAAATAGAAAGAAAAATTTCTTATTATAAAATAAAACTTAATAATCAAATGAAACTTTACATAGATAACAATGGAACGATTTTAAGACAAAAATTTGATGATTAAACAAAGATTACATTTTAGATTCAATGTTTGATTGATTCAAACATTGAATTGTTTTTCAATTTAACTTTTCAGTTATTTTGTAATTAAATTTTGAACTAAATTTTGTAGTTGTTTCTTTGTATCTTCTTCATTAGAAAAGGTAAGTAAATTTGCCTTAGGCCAAAAATAACTCTTAGGGTTTTCAAACCTACCCCAACGCCAATCAAATCTAGGAGCTAAAAGCACTATAGTAGGTATATCTAAAGCTAAGCTTAAATGTGCTATAGCACTATCTATACTTACCATAACATCAATATCTTTTAAATGATATACTGTATCGTTCCAATTTTTTAATTGTACTCCTCTATTTTCAATTTGATCAGGCAAATTCAATCCATCTATTCCTTCTACTTGAAAAGACACAAGATCAAGATCTAAATCTTTTAAAGCATAAATTAAAAATTCAAATTCTACATTTCTTAATAAATCTGAATTAGCAGCATTAGGAGTAAACCAAAAAATTCCTATTTTTTTCTTTTTGTTCTTTGGTTTTTCTAAAGCTATTAAAGGAGTATGTAACTTAGAAATTTCATCTAGTTTAATATCACAAAGTAAAGGTAAAGAGCAAATGGGCATAGCATAATCAAATTCTTTTGGAAAGTCTTTTAAAATTTTTAAATTAGAAAACATATCATTTTGTTTACTCAGTTCTTTGACTTGGTTTTTAAACATTTCATACATTAAACTTTGAGGAGCAAATAAAACCTTAGAAGCTATTTGACAAAGCTTTTCTAAACATCTTGCATACATAATAGTATCTCCAAAGCCTTGCTCACAAAAAACTAAGATTTGCTTGTCTTTAAACACCTGTATGCCTTCTTTGTTAAAAGCTTGTATGGTTTTATTATAATGATAAGGAGAGAAGGTTTCATTATGAGCATAAAATAATCTACTTTCATACACTCTTTTACCCTCTTCGAAATTATCATTTTCTCCCATACGCATCAATAAATAAGCCAAATCAAACTGATAAGTTGCATGTGGGTGCAAACTCAATGCCTTTTGATAAGCATTATAAGCATCTTGATAATGAGCACTCAATTCTAGTACTTTTGCATAGTTTTGCCAAAATTGTGCATTGTCTTGATTGTATTCACATAGACTTTCAAATAATGTTAAAGATTCTTGTAATCTCAAAAGTTTAAAAAGCAAATAAGCCTTTTGGGGTAAGATTTTTGTATTTAAATATTCTTGCATTTTAAATACAGTTAGATTTTCTTGGGTTTTTTCTTCTAGTCTATCTTGCAAATTCGTACCATTGGTGAATTTTTTTTCTATCAATTCTTTCTTTTGTAATTTTTGTATCATGATTTGGATAAAATCACAAAGCTCATTGTGAGCATTCAAAGCTTTTTCAAAATTGCTTTTAAAATAAAGCTCAGCATAATTTTTCCACAAATCAAGATTATACATATCTTTATCTAAGGCTATTTTATATAATCTTTGTGCTTCTTCTAAGCGTCCTATGTTTTGATAAGCAAAGGCAAGTTCTAAAATAAGTTCATCTTTTAAAAAGCATTGTCTTTGTAAAAGCTCTTCAAGTAAGCTAATACCATCATTAAAATTCTTATTAAATAAAAGTGCTTTAGCAAGCATTAAACCATAAAAACTACTAGGACATAAATGAAAAATTTGTTTTGCATAATGCAAGGTTTTTATATAATCACCTATTTTAAAAGAAGCCATCATAGCATATTCTAAAGCATTTTTAGGATCTTGTTCTAAATAAGCCTCACTATATTCTAAACATTTATGATAATCTTCATTATAATAATGATACAAAATTTTATCTAGCATGCTTTTCCTGTCTACTTTAAATTATATTTAATCCTCTCCCCAGAATCTACTTAATCTACATTAAGCTTAAATATTTAAGCTTAATGTGATAGAGTTTGCTAATAAGGAGTTTATGTTTATCACTATAAAAATCTTTTA
>NZ_JBMJAR010000005.1:0-107371 GCF_049221845.1 Campylobacter sp. GB48 | reverse complement strand
TAAAAGATTTTTATAGTGATAAACATAAACTCCTTATTAGCAAACTCTATCACATTAAGCTTAAATATTTAAGCTTAATGTAGATTAAGTAGATTCTGGGGAGAGGATTAAGGTTTATAAATTTTCTTGTTTTAAAGCTTCTGCTTGATAATAAGCGATTAATGGCTCAATGATCTCATCAAAAAGCCCACCTTCTAAAATCGCATCAAGTCTATATAAAGTAAGATTTATTCTATGATCACTAATTCTATTTTGAGGGAAATTATAAGTGCGTATGCGTTCGCTTCTATCGCCACTTCCAACTTGTGATTTTCTTGCCTCGCTTTCTTTAGTTAAACGTTCTTGTTCTTGCATTTCAAAAAGTCTTGCTTTTAAGACTTTCATGGCACTTTCTTTGTTTTTGTGTTGGCTTTTACCATCTTGATTTACTACAACTATACCTGTTGGAATGTGAGTGATTCTTACAGCACTATCTGTGGTATTTACGCTTTGTCCACCATGACCGCTACTACGCATTACATCGATTTTTAAATCATTTGGATTGATTTGAATTTCAACATCATCAACTTCAGGCATAATAGCCACTGTAATAGCTGAAGTATGAACTCTACCTTGAGATTCTGTTTCAGGTACTCTTTGAACTCTGTGCGTGCCACCTTCGTATTTTAGTCTCGAATAAGCTCCATTTCCTTTAATAAGAATGATAATTTCTTTAAATCCCCCTACGCTACCTTCGCTTGAGCTTACAATTTCGTATTTATAATCACGATTTTCTGCATAGCGTATATAAGCTTTTACTAAGTCCCCAACAAATAAAGAAGCTTCATCACCACCCGTTCCTGCACGAATTTCTAAAAATATATTTTTATCATCATTTGGATCTTTAGGTAGTAAAAGAATTTTTAATTCTTCTTCAAATTGCGGTTTTAAAACTTCGAGATTTTTAAGTTCTTCTTTTGCAAGTTCCCCTAGTTCAGGATCAGATAAAAGAAGTTTGTTTTCTTCTATATCATCTAAGGTTTTGAGATACTCTTTTGCTTTTTCTACTATAGGTTCTAAATTTTTTTGCTCTTTAGATAGAGCTGTCATTTTAGAAATATCATTAGAGATATTAACATCGCTAAGAAGAGTGTTTAACTCATCAAAGCGTGCTAAAAAAGGTTTGAGTTTATCAGCTAACATTAAATTATGCTAATTTATTTACCAATAATGCCAATCTGCTAACACGGCGTGATGCAGTTTGTTTTTTCAAAAATCCACGACTTACCATAGCGTGAATACTTTTATTAGCTACTTTTAATGCATTTTGTGCAGCTTCTTTATCATTGTTTGCTGCTGCTTCACGAACCGCTTTTGTAATGTTTTTTAATCTTGTTCTATAAAATCTATTTCTTTCAGTTCTTTTGATAGTCTGTCTTGCTCTTTTTTCAGCAGATTTATGGTTTGCCATAATTTTCCTTTTTTATATAAATTAAATTGCTAATTATACAAAATTAAAATTAAATTTCAATTAATTTAAGTATTTTTAAAGTATTAATATCTAATATCATTTGTTTTTAAAAAATCGCGTAGTTTTTCATACTCGCCATTTTCCAAATAACGATATTTGCCAGCTTTTAACATACCAAGATCTAATGCTCCAAAAGCTACTCTTTTAAGATCCATCACTTCTAAATCAAAATGTCCAAAAAAACGTCTTAGTTCTCTATTTTTACCTTCATTAATGATTACTTTTAGCTTCGTATAGCCTCCGCTTGAGCCAAAAATTTCAAAGCCTAAAAATGGAGCAAAACTCATTGAAGTTATTTTAGTTTTAGCATGAGCCCCTTTTTTTTCATTTTGAATTTCTAAGCCATTTTGCATAGCTTCAATGACATTTTTATCTATATTACCTTTTACTTTTAAGTAATATTCTCTTTCTAAATCACTATGCATAAGCGCATCTGCTATCACAGGCGAATCAGTTAATAAAAGCAATCCCTCGCTTGCAAAGTCAAGCCTTCCTACACTAAGCCAAGTGCTAAATTGTTTTGGCAGGGTATGATAGATGGTTTTTCTACCTCTATCATCTTTTTTACTAACTATTTCACCTTTTTGTTTATGATAAATGATGACTGAAAATTGTGTTTTCTTATGGAGTTTTTTACCATTGATAAAAACTTTATCTTCAGCATTTACACTATCACTTAGCAAGGCTGTTTTTTTATTGATTTTTACTAAGCCTTGCTTGATTAACTCATCAGCCTCGCGGCGAGAATATTTGCTATTGTGTGAGATGAATTTATTAATTCTCATAATTTTACTTTACATCACAAAAATAGTTGGTACTATGGTTGGATATTTTTTGATTTTTCTAAAAATATGCTTTCTTAGTACTTGTCTAATTTGAGCTTCTAAAACTTTTGGATTATCTAAAATTTCATCTTTTACATTTGGGAAAAATTGACTTAAAACATCGCTCATTTCTTTTGAGAATGCTCCATCTTGTTTATCAGCTACCAAGCCATAGCTAAATACTCTTGGTTTATTAATCAGTGTTTTACTTGCTTTATCAAGCTGAGCAATGATGACAACTATGCCACTATCTGCTAGTTTTTGTCTATCAATTACTACATCATCTGCGATTTGTTTGTTGATTTGATTATCTACAAAGACTTTTCCTGTTTTAACTGTTTTTACACGTTTGATGTATTTTTGGCAAAGCTCTACTTGATCTCCATCACTCATTAAGTAGATATTTCTTTCGGGTATGCCACATTTTAGAGCAGTTTCTTTGTGTTTATTGATATGATTGTATTCTCCATGCACTGGTAAGAAAAATTTAGGTTTTACCAAAGTTAGCATGAGTTTTTGTTCTTCTATACTAGCATGTCCACTTACATGAATTTCACTAAATTCTTGATAAGCTACTTTAGCCCCTGCTTTTAAAAGAAAATCAAGCACAGCAGAAACATTTGCTTCATTACCTGGTATTGCTTTAGCCGAAATGATAACTTGATCGCTAGGTTTGATTTTGATAAATTTATGCTCATCTGTAGCCATTCTATATAAAGCACTCATAGTCTCGCCTTGACTTCCCGTAGTGACAATTAGTACTTCATTATCTTTATATTTGCTTACTTCGTCTGCATCAATGAAAATTTTTCTATCAAGTTTGATATAACCAAGTTCCATAGTGGTATAGAGATTTCTTTCCATAGAGCGTCCTATAACACACACTTTTCTACCGTATTTTAAACCATAACTAATAGCTTGATATACACGGTGTATATTAGAACTAAAGGTGCTCATGATTACCCTGCCTTTAGTTTTAGAAAAAATTTGATCAAAAGTAGGTCCTACGGAACTTTCACTTTTTGTATAACCTTCTTTATATGAGTTTGTACTATCGCTTAAAAGACAAAGCACGCCTTCCTCGCCATATTGAGCTAAACGACTTAAATCCGTTGGATAACCATCAATTGGTGTTTGATCTATTTTAAAATCGCCAGTGTGTATGATGGTTCCTGCTTTAGTTTTAATAGCTAAAGCACAAGCATCGATGATAGAGTGGGTTATATGAATCCATTCTAAGTTAAACTCGCCTATTTCATAAATTTTTCTTTTTGTTATAGGTCTAAACCATTTACGCTCAGCTTTTAAACCATGTTCTTCAAATTTATTTGAAATCATACCTAATGCTAAAGGTGTTGCGTAGATAGGAAATTGAAATTCTTTGAAAAAATACGGCACAGCACCGATATGATCTTCATGAGCATGAGTGATAATGATAGCGCGAATTTTGTTTTTAATCTTTCTTACATAGTCAAAATCAGGTATGATAATATCTACTCCATGCATGGTTCCATCTGGAAAACTCATACCTATATCAACGATAATCGCATCGTTGTTGGTTTCAAAAACAGTGATATTTCCACCGATTTCCCCAAGTCCACCCAAAGGCGTAATACGAATTTTATGTTCGCTTGAGTTGTTGTGTTTTAAAGGGTGGAGTCTTAGCTCGTGCATGATTTTATTAGCTTCTATGCTTTTGGCAAGTTCTATTTGCCATTCTTCATTACCGCTTAATTTAGAAGGTAAATTTCTATTTTTTTTCTTTTTCTTTTTTTCTTCGCTAGCTTCAGTTTGAGTATTTTCTACTTTTGTTTCGTTTTTAATTTCACTATTTTGCTCTTGATTTTGCGAATCTTTTTTTCTTTTGTTTCTAAATTTATTAAATTTTTTAGCTTTATTTTGTTCTTGAGTTTTGTTTTTTTCGCTCATAGTCATCCTTTAAATAGTCATAAATTTTAAGGTATGAATCAACGCTAATTTCATGAGCTCTTGAGGTAGAAGAGATGTCTAGTGCTTCAAATGCTTTTAAAATTTTTTCTTTTTTATTTTTAAAATTAGATAAGAGTTGTTTTCTAGGATTTTGAAAACAAGCTCTAAGAAATTCTTTAAAAGCTTCTATATTTTCACATTTTTGCTGATAATGAGTAGTTTTTATTAACTTCATTACAGCTGAAGTAACTTTTGGTGGAGGATTAAAGCTTTGTGGTTGTATATCAAAAAGCATTTGTCTTTGGCATATCAATGCACAAAGCACCCCTAAAGCCGAAAAATTACTTTCTTTTTCATTTGCACAAAATTTCTGTGCCACTTCTTTTTGCACCATTACTATAAGCCCAAGACAATTTTGATCTTCTAGGGCTTTTAAAATCAAATTTGTAGCAATATAATATGGTAAATTTGCTACCAAAAAGTACTCTTTATCGCTTAAACTTCCTTGATCAAAAGCATCGCTTGCATTTTGATGGATAAGCTCAAAATTTCCACCTTCAATCTCATTTTGAAATTTTTTATTTAAAATAGGAATCAAATCTTTATCAATCTCATAAGCTCTAACATGAGCTTGTGGGATTTTCAAAAGTTCTTGCGTTAAATCACCTAAGCCAGGCCCAATCTCAACTATATTTTTAGTATCTTTGGGTATGGCTTGGATGATTTTATCTACCACGCTTTTATCACATAAAAAATTTTGTCCAAAATGTTTTTTTGCTTTTATCATAAATTTATTTTATCTAAAAAACATTAATTATAGCATTATTTTAAGCGCTAATTAGATAAAATTTGAATTATTTTTTATAAAGGTTAATTTTTGAAAAATCTTATAGTATGTGCAGGAGGAAATGAGGATTTTAAATTTGCACAAAGTATAGGCATAGGCTTGGTTAATTCTGCTTTTTCTTTAGGTAAAATTTTAAGTCAAGTAAAAGTAGATAGGGTAATTTTTATAGGTACATGTGGAATTTACCAAGAAGGAAAAATTTTAGACATTTATGAAAGTTCTAATGCTACAAATTTAGAATACTCAGATTTATTTGATAGTTTTTATACACCTATAGCAAATGAGATTAGATTAAATGTTTCACATGAAACTATGATTAATTCTTCAAATTATATTTGTAAAGATGAAAATATCGCTCAAGAATTTTTTAAAAAGGGCGTACATATAGAAAATATGGAAGCATATGCAGTGCTTTCTTGTGCAAAAATGCAAGGGATAGAAGGAATTTGTTATTTATGTGCGACAAATTTTTGTAATGAATTTGCACATGAAGATTTTTTAAAAAATCACCAAAAAGCAAAAGAATTATTAAAAGATTTTTTGTTAGATAAAAAACTTATATAGGAAAAAAATTGAGTGAATTAAAAAATATATTAGATTTTACTAAAGAAGAATTAGAAAATTTAGTTCAGCCAAAATTTAGAGCAAAGCAAATTTTTGAATGGGTATATAAAAAATATGCAGACGATTTTTTACAAATGTCGTCTTTGCCAAAAGATTTTAGAGTGTACTTGCAAGAAAATTTTCATTTTTCACCTCTAAAATGTGTGAAAGATGAAAAAAGCAAAGATGGTAGTATAAAATATCTTTTTGAACTTTTAGATGGTAAAAAAATAGAAGCTGTTTTGCTACCAATGAAAGAAGAACTTGTAGATGAAAATGGAAAAATCATCAAACATGCAAGATATACTATTTGTGTTTCCTCTCAAGTGGGGTGTAAAAGTGGGTGTAGTTTTTGTCTGACTGCTAAAGGCGGCTTGAAAAGAAATTTAAGTGCAGGAGAAATAGTAGGACAAATTTTGTGGATTAAAAAACATAACAACATACCTTATGAAAGAAGAGTTAACATAGTCTATATGGGTATGGGTGAACCTTTGGATAATCTTAAAAATGTTTCTAAGGCAGTTAGAATTTTAGCCGATAATGATGCTTTGGCAATAAGCCCTAGAAGACAAACTATAAGTACAAGCGGTTTAGCAAAACAGATCAAAGAGCTTGGAGAAATGAATTTGGGTGTGCTTTTGGCTATTTCGCTCCATGCTGTAAATGATGAGCTTAGAAGTGAATTAATGCCTATTAATAAAGCTTATAATATAGCAAGTATTATGGAAGCAGTGAGAAATTTTCCTATAGATCAACGTAAAAGAGTAATGTTTGAGTACCTTTTAATTGATGGGATAAATGACAAAATAGAACATGCAAAAGAACTAGTGAAGCTCTTAAATGGCATAAAAGCTAAAGTGAATTTAATACTTTTTAATCCACATGAAGGAAGTTTATATAAAAGACCAAGTGTTGAAAATGCGGTTAAATTTCAAGATTATTTAAGTGCCAAAGGTGTTACTTGTACGATAAGAGAAAGTAAAGGACTTGATATTTCAGCTGCATGCGGACAGCTTAAAGAAAGGCAGAGTAAACAATGACTTTTTTAGATATAGCACAGCTTATTTTTATAAGCATAGTGGTGATCATAGGACTTGGTGGAATTATTTATGTATTAAAAAATGAAGGGAAAAATAATGATAGATAAAAAACAATTGTTAGAAAATCAATTATTTCAAAATAGATATATAAAACCAAATATTTCTTGGTATTTTTCGTATTTAAATGGTAAAAGAGGAGTTGCTAGAATTTTTAAAGTTCCTTATGCTGCTTTGATGAAAAAATTTTATTTGAAAAAATACTTCGAAAAGAGAGTTTTAGAGGGTAAGGTGGATATTCCTTATTTAGAATTAGTTTTAACTACAAGATGTACTTTGCGCTGTGAGTCATGCAATAATTTGATGCAATATTTTTCACCATCAAATCAATATGCTTGTACTTTAGAGGGTATTATAGAATCATTAGAGTTACTTTTATCTAAGGTAGATTCTATCGCAAGAGTTAGAATCATAGGTGGAGAGCCTTTGTTATTTAAAGATTTACCACAATTGATTGATTATTTAGATACTCAAAAAAAAATACTAACTTTTTCTTTAGTTACTAATGCAACCATTGATTTTAAAGATGAATTGATGAAAAAGTTAAAAAAATCTAATAAGGTTAGAAAAATTACGATTTCAGATTACAAAAGATCGCCAAATTTAAAAATTCCACTAAAACAAGAAAATATTTTAAGAAAATTAAAAGAAAATAAAATTCCATTTTCTATGGACTCTAGTGGCGAAAATTCTACTTGGAGTGACCCTGAAAAAATTTATAAACGTGGTAGAAGTAAAGAAGATATAATCAAAAATTATCGTAATTGTCAAATGCCATGTGTAAGTTTGATGACATCTGAGGGCTTAGAAAATAAACAATTAGCACCTAAAGGAGCTGTTTTTGTTTGCCCTATATCAAGTTCCTTGTCACGCTTAAAAGGACTTGAAGAATTTAATGGCGATTTTTTAAATTTAGAGGATTCTAAAGAAAGATTTTTTGAATTTTATTCTCAAGATTTTTATAAATCTTGTGATTATTGTAGGGATTATGGTAAGCCAGCTAAGCAAATTGCAGTTGCAATCCAAACTGATAAGGTTTTAAAATTAGAAAAAGATTAAGATAAATTTTTCAAAAACTCATCTTTTATATCTTTTTGAGATTGTATCAAAAATTTTTGATTTTTATATGTAAATTCTAAGCTAAAAGAGTGCAAAAGTAGTCTTTTAGCACCTGTGATTTGAGTTCTTTTTATATTGCTCATTTTTCCATCTAATATTTGCTCAATTTGTGTTTTTTCTAAACCATATAAAGGTTCACCTAAAATTTTATGTTTCACATGAAACAAATGTAGTCTTATTTGGTGTTGTCTGCCTGTTAGAGGTTTAGCTAAAATTAAACTAGTATCTAAATTTTCAAAATATTCTAAAGTGTAAAATTGCGTTAAAGCTTCTTTACCATTTTCACAAATATGCATCCTAGTTTTTACTGCATCATAGTCTTTAGCCAAATCCATGCTTTTATCTACTATAAATTCTTTTTTAGTTTTTCCTTTTACTAGAGCAAAATAGCTTTTTTGCACTAATCTTTTTTCAAACATGGTTTTTAACTCAATTTGTGCATTTTTATGTTTAGTTATGAGTAAAAGCCCGCTTGTTTCTTTATCTAATCTATGAGCTACGCAAGCTTTTTCACCCCATAAATGCCAAATTTCATCACAAAGACTATAAGTACAATTGCGTCCATTAGGATGAGTTAGTACCCCGCTTGGTTTTTCTACTACAGCAAAATCTTCATTTTCATAAACTATTTCCAATCCTTTAGGGTTATTTTCATATACGATTAATTCCACTAAGCCATCTAAAAATTTGTTTTTTTCTTCTACCAAATTTCCATTACAAAATAGTCTTTTTTTGTCAATGAGTTTTTGTGCTTCACGCATAGAAATTTTTAACTCATCCATAAGTAGTCTAAATGCCTTTTTTCCATTATTTGCTAGTTTCTTTTTTATGTATGCCATTTAATAACTTTCTTAGGTAATTTATAATAAAATTCAAGCTATTTTTTCATAAAAAATTATATAAAAAAAGGTCTTGAAAATGGTTGAAAGATATAGTAGAGAAATCATGGCTAAAAAATGGGACATGCAAGCAAAATATGATGCATGGTTAAAAGTGGAATTAGCTGCTGTGAAAGCGTGGAATAAACTTGGTCTTATTAAAGATGATGATTGTGAAAAAATTATAAAAAATGCAAAATTTGATATAGCGAGAATAGATGAGATAGAAAAAACTACCAAACATGATGTTATTGCTTTTTTAACTAGTGTAAGTGAAAGTTTGGGCGAGGAAAGTCGTTTTGTACATTATGCAATGACAAGTTCAGATTGTATTGACACTGCAGTTGCTTTGCAAATTAAAGATAGTTTAGAATTAATCTTGCAAGATTTAGATCAAGTTTTAGCAGCGATTAAAACAAGAGCATATGAGCATAAAAATACCTTAATGGTAGGAAGAAGTCATGGAATTCATGGAGAGCCTATAACTTTTGGTTTGGTTTTGGCTATTTGGTATGATTCACTAGTTCATGCAAAAGATTTAATCATTCACGCAAAAGAAGTGATTAGCTATGGAAAAATCAGCGGTGCCATGGGAAATTTTGCTCATGCTCCACTTGAGTTTGAAGAAGAAGTTTGCAAAAACTTAGATCTTAAGCCAGCACCAGTTTCAAACCAAGTCATACAAAGAGATCGTTACGCACAAGTTATCTCAGCTTTAGCTATTTTAGCTTCAAGTTGTGAGCAAATTGCTGTTGCTATCCGCCATTTTCAAAGAACAGAAGTATATGAAGCTGAAGAGTATTTTTCTCAAGGACAAAAAGGAAGCTCGGCTATGCCTCATAAAAGAAATCCTGTTTTGAGTGAAAATATCACCGGTCTTTGCAGGATGATAAGAGCTTATGTAACACCTGCTTTGGAAAATGTAGCATTGTGGCATGAAAGAGATATATCACATTCTAGTGTAGAAAGATTTGTATTACCTGATGCTTTTATCACGACTGATTTTATGCTTTCAAGATTATGTGGTGTGATAGAAAAGCTTTTGGTGTATCCAGAAAATATGATGAAAAATTTAAATTTAACCGGAGGACTTGTATTTTCTCAAAGAGTGTTGCTTGAACTTCCATTTAAAGGTATAAGCAGAGAAGAAGCTTACAAAATCGTTCAAAGAAATGCTATGAAAGTTTGGGCTGATTTGCAAAATGGTAAGCCTGCTTTAAATGAAAAAGGCGAGAGTTTGTTTTTGCTAGCTTTATTAGCTGATGAGGATTTGAAAAAGTCTTTAAGTGAAGCAGATATTAGAAATTGCTTTGATTATAACTACTATACAAAGAATGTAGATAAAATTTTTGAAAGAACATTTAAATAATAAACTAGGGGTTGTGAGTGAAAGTATTAAAAAGAAATGGAAGAACTGAAGAATTAGATGTTTCTAAAATTAAAAAATATACCACTGATGCGGTGGCAAATTTAGAAAATGTTAGCCAAAGCGAGCTTGAAGTAGATGCAAAAATTCAATTTCGTGATGGTATAACAACAGAAGAAATCCAACAAACTTTAATTAAAACAGCAGTAGATAAAATAGATATTGATAGACCTAATTGGACCTTTGTTGCTGCAAGATTATTTTTATATGATTTATATAAAAAAGTAAGTGGTTATAATGGATATAAACATTTAAGAGAATATCTTGAAAAAGGTGAAAAAGAAGGTAGGATTTTAATTGGCTTAAAAGAAAAATATGATTTAGATGATCTTAATGCTTATATAAAGCCAGAACGTGATTTGCAATTTACTTATCTTGGTATAAAAACTTTATATGATAGATATTTGATTAAAGATTCTAAAGGTATGCCTATAGAATTACCACAGCAAATGTTTATGGCTATTGCAATGTTTTTAGCACAAAATGAGCTAGATTCTCAAACTTGGGCTAAGAAATTTTATGATTTGATCTCAACTTTTGAAGTAATGCTTGCAACTCCAACCCTTTCAAATGCAAGAACTACAAGACACCAATTAAGCTCATGTTATATAGGAAGCACGCCTGATAATATAGAAGGAATTTTTGACTCTTATCAAGAAATGGCACTTTTATCTAAATTTGGCGGTGGTATAGGCTGGGATTGGTCTAAGGTGCGCGCTATGGGTGGAAGTATAGATGGGCATAAAAATGCAGCAGGTGGGATCATACCATTTTTAAAAATCACTAACGATATAGCAGTAGCTGTTGATCAACTTGGTACTAGAAAAGGGGCGATTGCAGTTTATATTGAACCTTGGCATATGGATATTAATGACTTTTTAGACTTGCGTAAAAACTCAGGTGAAGAAAGAAGAAGAGCACATGAGCTTTTCCCTGCTTTGTGGATTAATGATTTATTCATGAAAAGAGTAAGAGCAAATGATAAATGGACGCTTTTTGATCCTGCTGATACAGCAAGTTTATGCGATTTATACGGTGAAGAATTTGAAAAAAAATACGAAGAATTTGAAAAAGATGAAAGCATAGCTAAAGAAATTATAGATGCAAAAGAGCTTTGGAAAAAAATACTTTTATCTTATTTTGAAACAGGTATGCCATTTTTATGTTTTAAAGATAGTGCAAACAAAACAAATCCAAATTCTCATGCAGGAATTATAAGAAGTTCAAATTTATGTACAGAAATTTTTCAAAATACAGATCCAAATTATTATCAAATCAAAATCGTATTTGATGATAAAACAAAGCTTTATTTAGATGAGGATGAAGAGCTTACAATAGATGGAGGATATAAAAAACTTGCTAAGAAAGTTTCTACTTTAGATAGTATTAATGGTAAAAAAGTCTATATAGTAGAAAAATATAAAAACGAAGGAAAGACTGCAGTTTGTAATCTAGCAAGTATAAACTTAAGTAAAATCAACACCAAAGAAGATATTCAAAGAGTAGTGCCAACAGCTATAAGAATGCTTGATAATGTGATTGATTTAAATTTTTATCCCCATGTAAAGGTTAAAAATACCAATTTAAAATCACGCGCTATAGGGCTTGGTGTAATGGGTGAAGCACAAATGCTAGCCGAAGCTCAAATTTATTGGGGTTCTAATGAGCATTTTGAAAAAATTGACCATATTATGGAGATGATTAGTTATGAAGCTATTTTAGCTAGCTCAAATTTAGCTTTAGAAAAAGGAAGCTATCCTGACTTTGAAGGATCAAACTGGAGCAAAGGTATAGTGCCAATTGATGTAGCAAATGAAAATGCTAAAAAACTTACCGCAAGTGAAGGTTTGTTTGATCAAAGCGAGTGTGATTGGGAAAAATTAAGAGAAAAACTAAAAAAAGATGGTATAAGAAATGGTTATTTAATGGCCATAGCGCCAACTTCTTCTATCTCTATTTTAGTAGGCACTACCCAAACGATTGAGCCTGTATATAAAAGAAAATGGTTTGAGCAAAACTTAAGCGGTATGATACCAACTGTAGTGCCAAATCTAAGTGCTAATACTTGGCAGTATTACACTCCTGCTTATGAGCTTGATCAAAAAATCTTAGTAAAAGCAGCAGCGATTCGTGGTAAATGGATTGATCAAGGTCAATCATTAAATATCTTTGTTTCTTTAGATAAAGCAAGCGGTGGATATTTAAATGAAATTTATCAACTTGCTTGGGAATTAGGTGTTAAATCAACTTATTATCTAAGAAGTGAAAGTCCTGATAGTCAAAAAGTAAATGATGATGTGGTTGATAGAACTATAGAATGTGAAGGTTGTCAATAAAAATGGAGAAGCAAAATGCATACAAAAAACTCACTACCGGAGCTTACGCTTAGGGGTATAATACTAGGAAGTATTTTAACGATTATTTTTACCGCCTCAAATGTATATTTGGGGCTCAAAGTTGGTCTTACTTTTTCTACTTCTATTCCTGCTGTTGTGATTGCAATGGCTGTTTTAAAAATCTTTAAAGACTCTAATATTTTAGAAAATAATATGGTTCAAACTCAAGTTTCAGCTGCAGGTACGCTTTCGGCTGTGATTTTTGTTATACCAGGTCTTTTTATGTGTGGATATTGGTTTGAATTTCCACTTTGGCTTACTTTTATGCTCTGTCTTTGTGGAGGTGGATTAGGTGTGCTTTTTACTATACCTTTGCGTAGAGCCATGGTAGTAGAGAGTAAATTAGCTTATCCTGAAGGAAGAGCTGCTGCTGAAATTTTAAAAGTGGCCAATAAAGATCAAGCTGATAAAAAAGGAAAAGCAGGCTTAAAAGAAATCACACTTGGCGTGGCTTTTGCTTCTGTGATAAGTCTTTTTTCAAGCGGTTTTAAACTACTTTCAAGTGGAAGCAGTTTTGCATTCATTTGGCAAAAAATGACTTTTGGTTTTTCTATGGGTTATTCAGTGGCACTTTTGGGTGCTGGATACTTAGTAGGTATAGCCGGAGGTGTTGCATTGCTTGCGGGTATGGTGCTTGCTTGGATGGTTTTTGTGCCGTATTTTTCTGCTAAAGAAAGTTTTGATGCGAGTTTAAGTGCGCTTGATATAGCTAATCAAATTTGGGCTCAAAAAGTACGCTTAATAGGTACAGGAGCTATTGCTATAGCAGCATTATGGACTTTAATAGAGCTTGCAAAGCCTGTTTATGATGGCATGAAAAATATGCTTAAAAAAACCTCATTAAACCTCTCACAAGATCCTAAAGATATGGATTTATCTTTAAAAACTATGCTAGGTTTATTTGTGCTTATGTGTATAGGTTTGTTTATTTCATTTTATGCTTTTGTGGCTGATTCAAATTTAGCAAGTGGTTATCAAATTCTTTTTGCTTTGGTAGGAACTTTAGTAGCTATTTTCATAGGCTTTTTTGTAGCTTCTGCTTGTGGATATATGGCAGGTTTGGTGGGTTCATCATCTTCTCCTATTTCGGGTATAGGACTTATTGGGATTATGATTTCTTCTTTGATTATTTTACTTTTGGGTTATCAAGTAGATTTATTTAGCGATCCTTTAATGTCTAAATTTGCCATCGCTTTTGCTATATTTACTACTAGTGTTATTTTAGCAACTGCTGCTATTTCTAATGATAATTTACAAGATTTAAAAACTGGCTATTTAGTGGGTGCAACTCCTTGGAAACAACAAGTTTCTTTGATTATAGGTTGTGTGTTTGGAGCTTTGGCTATCGCTCCTGTGTTAAATTTATTATATCAAGCTTATGGTTTTGTGGGTGCAATGCCAAGAGAAGGAATGGATGAGGCAAATGCACTTGCTGCACCACAAGCAAATTTAATGAGCACTATAGCACAAGGCATTTTTAATGCTAATATTGATTGGAGTTATATTATAGCGGGAGCCTTTGTGGGCATTGGTATAATTATCGTCGATCGTTTATTAAGAAAGAAAAATATGTCTTTGCCACCTTTAGCTGTTGGTATAGGTATATATTTACCACCTGCTGTTAATATGCCTTTATTTGTAGGCGGATTATTAGCATATTTAATCAAAAAGCGTTTGGAGCAAAGATATGCTAAAAATGCTCATAAAAAAGAATTCATTCAAGAGCATGAGCAAAAAGGAACCTTATTTGCCTCTGGTTTGATAGTAGGTGAGAGTTTATTTGGGGTGTTAATAGCTGGTTTAACTGTGCTTTCTATTAGTAGAGGTGGGGCTGAAGATCCACTTGCTATTGCAACTTCATTTAAAGACAATGGGATTATAGGTTTTGTAGTGTTTGTAGCGATCATGCTAATTTTTGCAAGAAGAGTACTTAAAAAATGAATTTAGATTATTATTATGCTTTGATTTTAGGAATTATCGAGGGTTTGACAGAATTTTTACCTGTTTCATCTACAGGACATATGATTTTAGGTGCTGAAATTTTGGGTTTAAATATAGATGATTTTTGGAGAAGTTTTTTCATCATTATTCAACTTGGTTCTATACTAGCGGTAATTTTTATTTTCAAAGATAAACTAACTCAAAAACTTGATATTTGGTTAAAACTTGCTGTGGGCTTTTTGCCTGCAGGTGGGGTGGGTTTTATAGCATATAAGTTTTTAAAAGAAATATTTAATGGCTATACCGTGGCTACTATGTTAATCATTGGTGGGATTATTTTTATAATTATAGAACTTAAACATAGAAAAAAAGACTATGGTATACATTCTTTAGATGAAGTAAGCTATAAACAAGCTTTTTTGATAGGTTTAGCTCAAGCTCTTGCTATCATACCAGGTACTTCAAGAAGCGGAGCAAGCATTATAGGCGGTTTATTGCTTGGACTTGATCGCAAGGTGGCTTCTGAGTTTTCATTTTTACTTGCAATTCCTACTATGATTATAGCAACAGCTTATAGCATTTATAAAGAACCACAAGTTTTAAGCAATATGAATAATTTCATTCCTTTAGCCATAGGTTTTATAACAGCTTTTATAGTGGCTTTTGTAGTAATTAAAATATTTTTAAAATTAATCAGCAAGATAAACTTCATACCTTTTGGAATTTATAGGATAATTTTAGGTTTTGTATTTTTATACCTTTTTATGAGCGGTACTTTAGATATATCAAGAACGGGTGTTTGAAATATAAAAATATCCTTTATTTAAAAAAAGTTTAAGTTTTTCATAGCTAAAATTAGTCTTATATTTTAATTTAAGCTCACAAGGTTAGTGAGTGTTAAGGGTAGAAATGACAAAAGATATAATTGCATATGCAAATAATGAAACTTTGATAGATACTCAAAGTTTTAACAATGATACAAATTTAACTCCGATTTATTTTGATAACTCTAAAGAAAGTTTAGAAGTTATCCGCCACTCTTGTGCGCATTTAATGGCTCAAGCGATTAAAAGTTTATATCCAGAGGCTAAATTTTTCGTAGGGCCTGTGATAGAAGATGGGTTTTATTATGATTTTAGAGTTGATAGTAAGATTTCAGAAGAAGACTTAAGCAAAATCGAAAAGAAAATGAAAGAACTAGCAGAAGCAAAGCTAGACATTACAAAATATGAACTCTCAAAGACTGAGGTTAAAGAAAAATTTGCTAATGATGATTTAAAACAAGAAGTTTTACTAAGAATTCCTGATGGAAAAGTAAGTATTTATAAGCAAGGCGAATTTGAAGATTTATGCCGTGGGCCTCATGTGCCAAATACTAGGTATTTAAGATTTTTCAAGCTTACTCGTGTAGCTGGTGCGTATTTGGGTGGTGATGAAAAAAGAGAAATGCTCACAAGAATTTATGGTACTGCTTTTGCAGATAAAGAAAGTTTAAATGAATACTTAAAAATCATTGAAGAAGCTAAAAAAAGAGATCATAGAAAACTTGGTAATGAAATGAAGCTTTTTGCCTTTGATGATGAAATAGGCGGTGGGCTTCCTATATGGCTTAGCAATGGTGCAAAATTAAGAAGTAAATTAGAGCATTTGCTATATAAAGCACATAGATTAAGAGGTTATGAGCCTGTGCGTGGGCCTGAGCTTTTAAAAGCTGATGCGTGGAAAATTAGCGGGCATTATACAAACTATAAAGAAAATATGTATTTTACGCAAATTGATGAGCAAGAATACGGCATTAAGCCTATGAATTGTGTAGGGCATATTAAAATTTATCAAAGTGATGTTAGAAGTTATCGTGATTTACCTTTGAAATTTTTTGAATACGGTGTGGTGCACCGCCATGAAAAAAGTGGAGTTTTACACGGGCTTTTTAGAGTAAGAGAATTCACTCAAGATGATGCGCATATTTTTTGTATGCCAAGTCAGATAAAAGAACAAGTTTTAGAAATTTTAAGCTTTGTTGATACTTTGATGAAAGCTTTTGAGTTTGATTATGAAATGGAAATTTCAACACGCCCAGCAAAAGCAATAGGCGATGATGAAATTTGGGATATAGCTACAAAGGCTTTAAAAGAAGCTTTAGATGAGCAAGGTTTAAAATATGGTATTGATGAGGGTGGTGGAGCTTTCTATGGTCCAAAAATCGATATTAAAATCACTGATGCGCTAAAAAGAAAATGGCAGTGTGGAACTATACAAGTAGATTTTAACTTACCAAGCCGTTTTAAACTCGAATACACAGACGCAGATAATGAGAAAAAACAACCTGTAATGCTTCACCGTGCTATTTTGGGTTCTTTTGAAAGATTTATAGGAATTTTAGTAGAGCATTGTGCGGGTGAGTTGCCATTTTTCATAGCACCAACTCAAGTAGCTATAGTGCCTATTTCACAAAATCATCATGAATATGCAAAAGAAATAGCAAGAAAGCTTTTAGAGCTTGGTATTGATAGTGAAGTATATAATAAAAACGAAAGCTTAAACAAAAAAATCCGCACCGCAGAAAAAGCACATGTGCCTATGATACTTGTTTTAGGCGATGAAGAAGTAGCAAATAAAAGTGTGGCTTTAAGAGATAGAAGAGCAAAAGAACAAAAAACAATGACTTTAGATGAATTTATAACCCTAACAAAGGAGAAATTAAGTGAGGTACGCTTTTGAGTAAAGAAAAAGAAGTATTGCTAAATGAAGAAATTCAAGCAGATGAGATCAGATGTATAGGTGATGATGGCAAGGTTTATGGCATTATTAGTAGTGATGAAGCACTAGATATAGCAAATAGACTAGGGCTTGATTTGGTGATGATAGCCCCCGAAGCCAAACCACCTGTATGTAAGATAATGGATTATGGAAAATTCCGTTATCAACAAGAAAAGAAACAAAAAGAAGCAAAGAAAAAACAAAAAGTTATTGATATAAAAGAAATCAAACTTTCTGTGAAAATCGCTCAAAATGACATTAATTATAAGGTCAAACATGCAAGTGAGTTTTTAGAGCAAGGCAAGCATGTGAAATTTAGAGTGTTTTTAAAAGGTCGTGAGATGGGCTCTCCTGAAGCAGGGGTAGCTTTGCTTGAAAAAATTTGGCAAATGGTTGAAGATATAGCAGATAGAGACAAAGAGCCTTTACTCGAAGGACGCTATGTAAATATGCTAGTAACTCCTAAAAAGAAAAAATAATCACAAGCCTTTTTAAGGCTTGTATTTTAAGCTTATGCTAGAAGAAAATCCACAATTTTTAAAAGAACAAATCATAACTTATCTTGGTAATAAAAGATCTTTGCTTGAGTTTTTAAATCAAGGCTTTAAATTCGCACAGAATGAGCTTAAAAAAGACAAATTTAGCTTTTGTGATGTATTTAGTGGTTCTGGGGTGGTTTCGCGTTTTGTGAGGCCTTATGCGAGTTTTATCATGGCAAATGATTTGGAAGATTATTCTAAAATCATCAATGAGTGTTATTTGAGCAATCAAAATACACAATTTTTACAAGAATTACAAAAATATTATGATTTTTTAATTTCTGATTTAAAACTCAAAAAAGGCTTTATAAGTAAGCTTTATGCGCCAAATGATGATGAGTGTATCCAAAAGAATGAAAGAGTTTTCTACACGCTTAAAAACGCTATGTATTTAGACTCTATGCGAGAAAAAATTTCAAGCCTGCCAAGTAATATACAAAAATACTTTATCGCACCGCTTATCTATGAAGCAAGCGTGCATGCAAATACAAGTGGGGTTTTTAAAGGCTTTTATAAAGATAAAAATGGCATTGGTAAATTTGGAGGAAATGGAGCAAATGCGCTTAGTCGTATAAAAGGCGATATAGCTTTAAAAATGCCTATTTTTTCAAATTTTACTTGTGAATATGAGGTTTTTCAAAAAGATGCAAATGTTTTAGCTAAAGAGCTTGATAGTTTTGATGTGGCGTATTTAGACCCGCCTTATAATCAGCATCCTTATGGGTCAAATTATTTTATGTTAAATTTAATCGCAAATTATAAAAAGCCAAAGGAAATTTCAAAGGTTTCTGGTATACCAAAAGACTGGAACCGCAGTGCTTTTAACAAAGAAAAAAAAGCCGAAGATGCTTTGTTTGATTTGATAAATGATTTAAAAGCTAAGATCGTATTGCTTTCTTATAATTGTGAGGGTTTTGTAAAAAAAGAAAATTTCACAAAAAGACTTCAAAGTCTTGGAGAATGCTTTGTGCTTGAGCAAAAGTATAATGCCTTTAGAGCTAGTAGAAACCTTTCTAAACGCTCTATGCACATACAAGAACAACTTTATGTGTTAAAAAAGAAGAATTAGAATTTAATTTTTCTAAAGCATAGTTGTAGTAAAATGATAGCTTTCTTTTATGAAAAAATTTATCCAAAGGATACACATGCCAAAAATGAAAAGCGTTAAAAGTGCTGTTAAACGCTTCAAAGTAGGTAAAAATAAAATCAAAAGAGGTGCTGCTTATAGAAGCCACATTTTGACTAAAAAACCTGCTAAAAGAATGCGTGATCTTCGCACTTCTAAGTATGTTCACTCAACCAATGTTAAAGCGGTTGAAAAAATGTTAGGAATTTAAGCTCGCTTAAATTTAGTTTTTGACAAAAGTCATTCAAACTCCCCTTGTTTTAAAGGGCAAGATTCGTTTAACGAACGCCAATTTGTGAAAGGATAAATATGGCAAGAGTAAAAACAGGTGTTGTAAGACGCCGCAGACATAAAAAAGTTTTAAAACTTGCGCGTGGTTTTTATAGTGGTCGCCGCAAACACTTTAGAAAAGCTAAAGAACAATTAGAAAGAAGTTTGGTTTATGCGTATCGTGATAGACGCCGCAAAAAACGTGATTTCCGTCGTCTTTGGATAGTACGTATCAATGCAGCTTGCAGACTAAATGATATTAGTTATTCAAGATTTATAAATGGTCTTAAAAAAGCAGGCATTGAGCTTGATAGAAAAATCTTAGCTGATTTAGCGATGAATGACGCAGCTGCTTTTGCTAAAATAGCAGATGCTGCTAAAAAAGCACTTTAATCTTACTGCAAGGCTTTTTATAAGCCTTGTTTTTCTTTCTACTCTCTTTTTAAATCCTCTTTTTGCAAAAGATATTTTACTTTTTAAAGTTTATGATGAAAAAGCATTTAAAGATATAAATTTAAGCCATTATCTCATGAGCGAAAAACTCGATGGCGTAAGAGGGCTTTGGAGTGGTAAGTCTATGCAAACAAGAGCAGGAAATGCTATAAAACTCCCTTTATTTTTCACAAAAAACTTTCCTAAATTTGAGTTAGATGGAGAACTTTGGATAAAAAGAGCTTCTTTTGAAGAAATTTCATCTTTAATACGCCAAGAAAATCCTGATGAAAAACTTTGGCAAAAAGTAAGTTATAATATCTTTGATGTACCAAATGCTTGCGAGGAATTTAAGCTTGATCCTTGTACTTTAGAAGCAAGATTAGAAATTTTAAAAAAGTATTTGGCTAAAAATCCAAATGATTTTATAAAAATCATCCCACAAATTCGCATTAAAGATAAAAATCATTTAAAGCAATTTTACCAAGACATCATTTCGCATAAAGGCGAGGGCGTGATCATAAGATTAAACAACGCACCTTATGAAAAGAAAAGATCAAACAATGCTTTTAAACTAAAACCTTTTGATGATGCAGAATGTGTTGTAAAAAAGCATTTTGAAGGCAAAGGAAAATTTGAAGGTAAAATGGGATCTTTGCTTTGTGAAGCAGTGATTGAGGGTAAAAAAGTAAGTTTTAAAATAGGCTCAGGTTTTAAAGAAAGCGATCGCTTAAACCCTCCGCCAGTTGGTGCTATCATCACTTTTAAATTCAATGGCTTAACCAAAAATGGCAAGCCAAAATTTGCTAGTTTTTTAAGAGTGCATGAAAATAGCATTTTAAGGTAAAAGTAAATTTTAACTTTTCTTTAAAAAAGCACTAAAACAAAGATAAAGCACAAAAGCTATACAAGCGCTAGCTATGATACAAGCTCCACTTGCAAGATTATAATAAAAACTCACAAAAAGCCCTATCACGCAAAAACTTATGCTCAAAAGCGTAGAGATGATCATCATTTGACCAAGTTTTTTAGAAAAGCTCTCAGCGATAAATGCAGGTATGCTAAGTAAAGCTATCACAAGTATAAGTCCTACTACTTTGATACTTATAACGATACAAAAAGCCATCATTGCGATTAAAAGATAATGAAAAAGATTAGTTTTAACCCCTCTTAAGCTTGCAAATTCTTTATCAAAGCTTAGAATTTCAAATTGACGATAAAAAAGCAATACTAAAATGATAAAAATCACATCAATCACTGCAAATAAAACTATATCTTGTGTAGGTACAGACAAAATACTACCAAATAAATACCCCATTAAATCACCATTATACCCAGGGGTTAAGTCTATGAGTATGATACCAACAGCCATTCCAAAAGCCCATATAACCCCGACTATATTATCGCTTCTAAAAGGATATTTTTGCACTAAAAACGCTACAAGCAAGGCTAAAAAAAGAGTAAATAAACTCGTGCTGACAAGTACTGGCAAACCAAAATAAAATGCTATACCTATACCCCCAAAAGCCCCATGTGTAATGCCTCCTGCCATAGAGCTTAAGCGGTTGATCATGATTAAAGTCCCCATAATCCCACAAGCAATACTAGTTAAAAATGCAGCCAAAAAAGCATTTTGTATAAAAGAGCTAGATAAAAGTTCAAGCATGGTTTTTTCCTTCACAACAACACTGCTCCAAGCTAAGCTCCACATCACAAAAATGCGTGTGATTTTGGCTTAAATGTGCTAGTAAATGTGCCTTTTTTTCAGGGGTGTTTTCATGCAAGAATAACTCTTTGTTTAAATACGCGATTTTATTTGCATAAGCTAAGCTTACATTTAAATCATGGCATATTACTATCACACCAACCCCGCTTTCGTGTAATTTTTTCAAAAGCTCAAAAATCTGCACAGAGCCTTTAGTATCTATACTTGCAGTAGGCTCATCAAGGATCAAAAGCTTGCATTCACTTGCTAGGGCTCTTGCAATGTAAACTCTTTGTCTTTGACCCCCGCTTAGTTCGTTGATTTTTTTATCCCAAAAATTTCTCATACCTACTTTTTCTAAGGCTAGCAAGGCTTGTTCTTGATCTTTTTTGGTGTAAAAACCAAAGAATTTTTTATCCACCCTTCCCATCATCACCACTTCTAGCACGCGTACTGGAAAGTTTGGATTAGCTAAAGTATTTTGTGGGACATAGCCTATATCTTTTAAGCTCAATCCCTCAAAGTTTATGTTTTTATGGCTATTTAGCAAGCCTAGTATGAGTTTTAAAAGTGTAGATTTACCCCCGCCATTTGGCCCTACTATAGCTAAAAAGTCTTTGCTTTCATAGTTTAGGTTGATATTTTTTAAAACCTCATCTTGATTATAAGAAAAGTTTAAATTTTTAATATTGATTTTTATCATTGTAAAACACTTGCTATATTTTTTGCATCTTTTAAAAGCTCATTTTTATAATCACTTGGCAAATGATCAAGTTCTATGATTTTAAGATTATAATTACTCGCCATAGCTTTAATAGTATTGTTATTGGCTCCTTTGGGTACAAAAATAGCTTTTATTTGCTCTTTTTGTATGAGTTTTGCAAGCTTGGCCAAGTCTTTTGGCTTAGGTTCTTTTCCTTCTATTTCAACAGGAATTTGACTTAGATGATATCTTTTTGCAAAATACCCCCAAGATGGATGATAGACTAGAAAATGCTTGTTTTTTGCATTTTTAAATAAAGCTTGTATTTGTAAATTTAATGCATCCATTTCTTTTAAGAAATTTTCTAAATTTTGCTCATAAAATGCTTTATTTTGTGGGTATTGTTCTATAAGTGCTAGGGTGATATTTTTAGCATGAGTTTTTGCCAAAAGTGGATCAAGCCATGTGTGAGGGTCATCTCCATGATGATGGTGTCCTTCGTGAGTATGCTCTTGCAAAGGTATAAAATCAATGCCATTTTGAGTAGAGATGATTTTGGTATTTTTGAGATTATCTTTAAGTTTTAAAATCCAAATTTTTTCAAATTCTAAATTTGCTGTGAAGTAAATATCGCTTTTTTCAAGTTTTAAAATACCACTTGGTTTAAATTCGAAAGTATGCTCATTTGCATTAGGTGGTATGACTATATTAATATCTAAAGTGTCTTTAGCAATTTGTTTTACAAAGTAAGCTTGTGGGGCTATACTAACACTTACCAAATCTTTGGCGTATATACTTAAAAATGAAATCAAACACAAAAACAATACACGCATAATTTTCCTTTCTAAAAACAAAAAAATATTATACTATATTAGAAAAAATAAGGAGTGAAGATGAATTTATGGAATAAAAAAGCAAAAAGCTATGCAAGGTATAATCCTAGTTTAAACGAAATTCAAAAAGCTACTTTTGCAAAACTTGGATCCTTACAAGGTAAAAGTGTAGTGGATATAGGTTGTGGGAGTGGTGTTTGGACTTTGCATTTAGCACAAAAAGCAAAAAGTGTTTTGGGTGTAGATAGCTCTAGTGCTATGCTTGAAATTTTACAAGAAGATGCAAAAACTCATGCTATATCAAATGTAAAAACCCTAAATTTAGATTTTGAAAACTTTTATAAAAATAATAACACGAAATTTGACTTAGCTTTTTTGAGTATGTCTCCTGCTTTACAAAATGAAAAAGACTATAAAGCTTTTTTAAACTTAGCTTCTAAAAAGGTGTATTTAGGCTGGGCAAGTAGGCGCAAAAGTAGCTTTTTAGATCCTATATTTGAGCATTTTAACACGTATTTTAAAGGTTTTTATGAAGAGGACTTGCAAAGTTTTTTAAATGCACAAAATATCCCTTATGAGTATGAAGTTTTTAACGAAACTAGAGTGGTAAAAAGAGATAAAGAAAGTGCGATAGAAAATGCTTTATGGCATTTGAATATGAATGGCATTAATGCAAACAAACAAGAGTTAGAAAGCTTTATAAAAGATGAGGTAGAAGATGTTGTAGAAGCAAATATTAAAATTTTATTTATAAAATGAATATATTCTTTCATAAAATAAACACAAAGGAAATATAATGGATACAAATTCTGTATTTTTATCTCTTAAAGATAAAACCCCATCAGACAAATGGAGTGAATTACAACAAAAATTATCTAATGCATCAGAGGAAGCTTTATCTCAAATTGCTTTAACGCCTTTAAAAAGTAATATAGTTGCTTTGGTTATAGGTATTTTCTTTGGATGGTGTGGTGCGGATAGATTTTATATTGGCGATAAAAAAATTGCTTTTGCTAAGATTGCTTTATTTATTTTTATTGTTGTGATTGTAACAGTAACACAAATTGATACTTTAAGATTGATTGTTACTCTATATGTTTTGGTAGATTTATATTTTGTATGGAAAGAAACCAAAAAGAGAAACTTATCAAAAATTTATAGTATTTTGGATTGATAATTAAGATGTTTTTGCTTTATCTTAAAGACAAAATTCCTGCAAATAAACTATCTTTTGTTGAAGAACAATTAAAGCACATTTCGGAAGATAAGCTTCAAAAACTTACTTTAGTTAAGTTTAAAAATGCCGAGTTTGGATTAATCTTAAGTATTGCTTTTGGCTCTTGCGGGGTTGATAGATTTTATAAAGGCAATTGGCTTCTTGGTTGTATTAAATTATCACTTTTATTTTTATGCGTTATATTTGATACCCCTATGGACATTATTTGCGTATTTGCGATTTTGCTTTGGTATATTGCTGATATTTTTTTGGTGTTTTTTGGTATAAAAAAAGATAATTTTAAAAAGATTATTAGTTTTATGAAAGAATCATAAAACTAATATTTTTTCCCGCCATAAATGGCACCACATCGCCGTATTTTTGCGGCACTTGCCATTCTTGTTTTTCTAAAGTGATGATTTTATCTTTTTCAAATTTAAGATTATGGATTTTACAAGCATTATCTGAAATAAATTTTTGTAAATTTATTTCACTTGAGTGTTTTTCAAAAAGTTCGGCCAACACAGGTAAAATTACCGGTGCGCTAAATACCCCAGCTGCGCAACCACAGCATTCTTTAGTGTGCAAAGGATGAGGTGCGCTATCGCTTCCAAACATAACTTTTTCATAGCCATTAAAAGCAAGTTCACATAAAGCGTCTTTGTCTTCATAGCGTTTTGCAATAGGCTTGCAAAATAAATGCGGATCCATCTTACCACCCACCACATCATCAAGCGTTATCATCAAATGGTGTAAAGTGATAGTTGCGTATAAATTTTCATAATCTTTTAGCAAGTTGCATAAAATCTTAGTAGTAATATGTTCCATTATAATTTTTAATTTTGGAAAGTTTTTAGCTAATTTTTCATATATTTTAGCAAAATTTGCTTCTCTATCCATGACAAAATCATTTGTTTCGCCATGCACAAGCAAAGGTATGTTTAATTCACTCATAGCGTTTAGTGTAGGTTTTAACTTTTCTATATCAAAACTTGAAATTCCATTATCTGAGTTGGTAGTGATACCTGCAGGGTAAAGTTTGATAGCAAAAAGCTCATCTTTGATTTTTTCTAAAAATTTCTCATCATAATCTTTAAAAAATAAAGTCATCAAAGGTATAAAATCTTCATTTTTACATGCTTTTAAAATGCGTTTTTTATAAGATTTTAATGTGTTTATTTCAGTAAGTGGGGTGATTAAATTTGGCATGATAACCCCTGCTTTAAAGTCTTTTGCACTAAATGGGGCTACAAGTTCAAGCATGCTTTCATCGCGTAAATGTAAATGCATATCCAAAGGGTTTTTAAGTATCATTTTATCTCCTATTTGAGTTTATATAAGCCATTTTTGAGTTTCTCGAGCAAAGCCTTTTCTTCTAAAAATTTAAAAGTAGAAATGATGGTAGGTTTGCTGATATTTAACCTTTTAGAAAGTTCTTCTATGTTTGTAAAGACAAAGCCATCATCATCAGCATGAAGGGCTAAAAATTCTAAAATTTCAAAGCGTTTTTTACCAAATATTTTCGCGCATAGTGTTTTTACTTTATCATCCATTCTTTAACCAAATCAAAAAGAATAAAACTCCAAGTAATTATAGCTAAAGCCACGCTAAAAAACACCCCAGCACTCGCGCAATCTTTTGCTTTTTTAGCTAAGATATGAAATTCGCTCGTGCAAAGATCCACACAAGCTTCCATGGCAGAATTTAGTGCTTCTATGATTAAAATTAGCACTAAAACAAATACAAGCGTAAAATGCTCTAAAAAACTTATAGGGAAAAATAAACTTGTAAAAATCAAAGGTAAAATAATGGCAAATTCTATCTTAAAAGCCATTTCATCCTTGAGTAAAAATTTAATTCCACTTAGGGCATAGCTTGCATTTTTAAATAAAGAATACTTTGGTTTCATTAAGGATTTTCCTTTAAATTTTTACTATATAAGTCATAGTTTTCTTCATATTCTTTAGTTTGAGTATTAAAATATCCTAATAAACTTGAAAAAATATTATCTTGAGATAATTTATAATTTTTCTTTTTTTGTAATTCTTGGATTAGATTATTATCTTTACTCCAAAGAATCATAGGAATATGGGTTTGTTCTTTTGGTGCTATGAAATATGGCATTCCATGAAGATAAATTCCATTTTCCCCTAAACTTTCTCCATGGTCTGATATGTATAACAATGAAGCATTTTGTATAGGACTTTGTTTGAGTAAATCAATAAGATTTTTTATGATAAAATCTGTATAAAGTAAGGTGTTGTCATAAGTATTGGTTAATTCTTCTTGTGAACATTGTTGCAATTCATTTGTATCACAAGTTGGTGTAAATTTTTTAAACTCATTTGGATAGCGCTTGAAATAAGCTGGCCCATGAGAACCTTGTAAATGAACGACTATAATTTTACTTGAATATGGACTTTGTAATTGTTCTTTTACAAGTTCAAGCAAGTTTTCATCGTAATCTTTTGAAATTAGTTTATGTTTTATACGATCGCAATTTCCTTTGCAACCTCCAGAATTATTTCCAAGCCAAACGCTTTGGACTCCAACTCTTTGTAAAACATCTAAAGCATTTTCTTCATAAAGACTGTTATCAAAAGTAGTTCTTTTATGTCTTGAAAACATACAAGGTAAACTTCTAGCAGTTGCTGTTCCGCATGAGCTTACATTATTGAAATATACTAAATTGGGTTCATTTTTAGTATAAAAATTAGTATCATTTTTAGTATAACCACCTAAAGAATAGTTGTTTGCTCTAGCGGTTTCTCCTATGACTAAAATCATAGTTTTGTTCAAATCTTTTTCCATTTTCGCATCTAAGGCTATATTTTGAAGTTCTTTTTTTGGAATGACTTCTAATTTTATATACTTAATTGCTGAATAAATTTGATAAAAAGGAGTGTTATAAACTCTTACTTCATTATAAGTTCTTAAAAATGGTACAATGCTTTTTGAAAAAATTCCAAGTAATCCAAAAGCAACAATAAAAGCAACAATAAAAGTACTAAATTTGATAATTAAATGCTTTTTGATATTGTGATATTCTATTTTAGCTTTTATAATTAAAAATGTTGGAATCATAAAAGTAAAAAATATATAAACAAAGATATTAAAATGAAGTAAATCAGATACTTCTTTTTGATCAGTCTGTATAGCATTTCTAATCATATCATGATCTATAATGACACCATAATTGATCATAAAATAACTACTAATTGAGCTTACGCCTATTAAAAAAATCATTAAAATTTTGCTAAGATAAGGTAAAAACAATAAAGCAAAAATTCCAACTAATAGTGTAAAGTATATAAATATATATAAAATAATGGAAATGTCATTATTGTAAGGATGTAAATTTTCATGAATATAAGAAAACAATTTTAGGTTAATACTAGTTATATAAAAAGCGCCTAAAATAATAAATTTAAGCCATGATATATTGAAAATTTTCATAAGTTCCTTTCAAAGTTAAGATTTAATTATAAATAAAAATGGTTAACTTAATATCTTTATGGTATGATTTTACTTTTGTAAGTTTAAGGATTAAATTATGAAATTGTTATCATGGAATGTAAATGGCCTAAGGGCAATTTGTGATAAAAATGCACTTGATTGGATTGAAAAAGAAGAAATCGATTTTATAGGTTTTCAAGAAATCAAAGCACACGAGGATAAATTTCCAAAAAGAATTTATGAGTATCCTTTTAAACATATGTATTCAAATAGTGCCAAAAGAGCAGGGTATTCAGGTGTAATGAGCTTGTGTAATTTTGATTGTGAGGTAAAAAAATGTGAGTTTTTTGATGATGATGAAGGTAGGGTTTTAGAACATAGCTTTAAAAATGTAGTTTTGTTTAATATCTACTTTCCAAATGGTCAAAAAGATGAAGAGCGTTTAAACTTTAAAATGAAATTTTATAATGATTTTTTAGTGTATTTAGATAAGCTTTTAAAAGAAGGTAAAGAAATCATCATATGTGGAGATGTAAATACTGCTCACCGTGAGATAGACTTAACCCATCCAAAAGCCAATGAAAAAACTTCAGGTTTTTTACCGATTGAGCGTGCTTGGATAGATGATTTGCTAAAATTAGGCTTTATTGATACTTTTAGACATATAAATGGCGATATTAAAGAAAAGTATTCGTGGTGGAGCTATAGAATGAAGGCAAGAGAAAGAAATGTAGGTTGGAGGATTGATTATTTTTTCATTTCTAATGGCTTAAAAGATAAGCTTAAAAATGCCTTCATAAGAGATGATATTTTTGGTTCAGATCATGCTCCTGTAGGGATAGAAATAGATATTTAGGATAAATGTTCAAATAAAATTTTAACTGCTAGTAAAATTAAAATTACACCACCTAGAAATTCGGCTTTACTTTTGAGATAGATGCCGAATTTGCTACCTATTTTTAAAGCTAGAATACACATCATGAAAGTGATTACACCTATACATATCAACGCCATAAATAAATCCACTTTTAAAAATGCAAAACTTACTCCAACGGCAAGCGCATCAATACTAGTGGCAATAGCAAGAGCTATCATGGTTTTGAAATCAAATAAATTTGAATTTTCTTTACAACTATCCTTTTTGAAAGATTCCTGTATCATTTTACCGCCTATAATACTAAGAAGAATAAAAGCAATCCAATGATCAATTTTTTCTACAAAAGAACCAAAAGAAGAACCTAAAATATATCCAATAGTCGGCATTAAAGCTTGAAAACCACCAAAATATAGTCCAACTATTAAATAATGTCTTAATTTTAATTCTTTAACACTAAAGCCTTTGCATAGTGAAACCGCAAAAGCATCTGCTGCTAAAGCAAAAGACAAAACAATTAAGCTCAAAATATCCATTTTTTTCCTTGACTACTTAATAGGGTGAAATTATATATTTTTATATAAAATAACAAATTAATTATTTATTAAGTAAAACATAGATATAATTTTTATTTCATAAAAATGAAACTGCAAAGTGGCCCATTCGTCTAGCGGTTAGGACATCGCCCTTTCACGGCGGTAACACGAGTTCGAGTCTCGTATGGGTCACCACCCTATGTTTTCTTCCATAGTATTTTTTATTAAAAATTTAATTGTATTAAATCCAATCATTCTTTATTAAATCTGAAAACTTCTAATGAAATTAGATTTGGAAATCGCGGTCTTGATAAAAATTTATATCGTAAAATGTATAGAGTTAGAATAAACAAAATTCACACATTTTTTGTGTGAATTTTTCTTTTATCTTTTTAAGTTTCTCATCAACTTTTTGTACTAAACTTATCTTTTCAAAGTACTGTTTTGTAGTACTTAGAGATTATTTTTTAGGAAAATTTCCATGAAAATAAAATTTATTATAAAAAGAGATAAAAGTCAAGTTGCATTTGATATTTTTAAAATCAAAAATGCTATTTTCAAAGCCAATATAAATTCCACAGATGAAAAATTAAATAATGATTTTTTAGATAAACTTTGCGATGAGGTTGTGGCTTTGCTTGATGAAAAACACACGCAAGTAGAGCAAATTCAAGATAAAGTTGAAGAAGTTTTAATAAAAAATACCTTAATCAATACTGCAAAATCTTATATTTTATATCGCCAAAAAAGAACACAAATTCGCAATGGTAGCTATGATTTGCTAAGTTTGTATGATGATTTAACTTTTAAAGATTCTAAAGAAGCTGATTTAAAAAGAGAAAATGCAAATATTAATTCAGATAGTGCTATGGGTATGATGTTAAAATATGGTTCAGAAGGCGCAAAATACTATGTAGATGAGTGTATTTTGCCAAAACATATCGCAAATGCGCACAAAAACGGTGATATACACATACATGATAAAGACTTTTATATGCTAACACAAACTTGCTGTCAAATAGACTTATTGAAGCTTTTTGAAAAGGGTTTTAGTACAGGGCATGGAAGTTTGCGTGAGCCAAATGATATCAGATCTTATGCTTCTTTAGCTTGCATTGCCTTGCAGGCTAATCAAAATGAAATGCATGGAGGTCAGTCTATACCAAATTTTGATTTTGCCATGGCAAAAGGTGTGGCAAAGACTTTTCAAAAAGAGTATAAAAAGGCTATAAATGCTTTTTTTGAAATAAAATTAGAACAAAGTTTAGACAAGCAGTGTTTTAAAAATGCTAATTTTCAAGCTTCAAGCCAAAAAAAATGCTTCAAGGAGCTTTTAGGGCTTGAATTAAATAGTGATGAGAATTTTTTAGAAAAAGCCAATGCTTATGCTTATAAAAGAGCATTAAAGCAAACACAAGATGTGACTTTTCAAGCTATGGAAGCTTTAATACATAATCTTAATACTATGAACTCAAGAGCAGGAGCCCAAGTGCCTTTTAGCACGCTAAATTATGGTACCGATACTTCATTTGAAGGACAAATGGTAATAGAAAATTTACTAAAAGCTACGATGAGAGGTTTAGGAAATAGTGAAACGCCGATTTTTCCTGTACAAATTTTTAAGGTAAAAGAAGGCATTAATTATAATGAAAAAGACCCAAACTACAAGCTTTTTAAACTCGCCATAGAATGTGCTTCTAAAAGACTTTTTCCAAATTTTAGCTTTTTAGATGCAAGCTTTAATGCAAAATACTATAAAAAGGGCGATTATAATAGTGAAGTAGCTTATATGGGTTGTAGAACTAGAGTTATGGCAAATGTTTATGATGAGAGCAAAGAAATCACAAGTGGCAGGGGAAATTTAAGCTTTACAAGTATAAATCTTGTGCGTTTAGCCATAGAAGCTAAAGGAAATTTAGAGCTTTTTTACTCACTTTTAAAAGAAAAATTAGAACTTGTGTATGAGCAATTACTTCATAGATACAAAATTCAAAGTCTAAAAAAGGTTAAAAATTTCCCATTTTTAATGGGCGAGGGAATTTGGATAGATTCAGATTCTTTAAAAGAAAATGATAGCGTAGAGAAAGTTATCGCACACGGGACTTTGGCTATAGGCTATATAGGGCTTTGTGAGAGTTTAATAGCTTTGATAGGTTCTCATCATGGACAAAGCCAAGAAGCAAGGGAGCTTGGCTTGCAAATCGTGCGTTTTATGCGTGAATTTGTCGATGAAAAAGCACTCAAAGATAAGCTGAATTTTTCACTCATAGCTACTCCGGCTGAGGGTTTAAGTGGAAGATTTTTAAAGCTAGATCAAAAAAAATACGGCATTTTAAAAGGCATAACCGATAAAGATTTTTATACTAATTCTTTTCATATTCCTGTGGATTTTCCTATTAGCATATATAATAAAATTCAAATAGAAGCTCCATATCATGAGCTAAATAATGGTGGGCATATTACTTATGTGGAATTAAGTGGCGATGTGAGTAAAAATTTAGAAAGTTTTGAACGCATTATAAAATGTATGAAAGAAAACAATATAGGTTATGGTTCGATTAATTTCCCACTAGATAGGGATCCAGTGTGTGGTTATAGTGGTGTGATAGATGAGTTTTGTCCAAAATGCCACAGAAAAGAAAATGGTATTAAATTCGAACGCATAAGAAGAATCACAGGTTATTTAGTAGGAACACTTGATCGTTTTAATGATGCTAAAAAAGCTGAAGTTCATGCAAGAATTAAACACGATTTTTCTTAGATTAGCTGGTGTTGTAAAAGAATCCATAGTAGATGGCTATGGTTTGCGTTATGTGATTTTTACTCAAGGCTGCCATCATCATTGCAAAGGTTGTCATAACCCACAAACGCACGATTTTAACAAAGGGTATTTACAAGATTTAGCAAGTTTGTATGATGAGATTTGTAAAAATCCTTTGCTTCAAGGTGTTACTTTTAGTGGTGGAGAGCCTTTTATGCAAGCAAAAAATTTAAGCATTCTAGCAAAGCATATCAAGACTTTAGGGCTTGATCTTACTATATATACAGGCTTTATTTATGAAGAGCTAGTGCAAGAAAAATCCATGAAAGAATTACTCGTTTTGGCTGATATTTTAATAGATGGTAAGTTTATTTTAGAGCAAAAAGACTTATCTTTAAAATTTAAAGGTAGTAAAAACCAACGCATTATCGATGTAGCAAAAAGCTTAGAGCAAGGCAAAGTAATACTTTTTGAAAAATAAAGACCCATTTAGTCTTTTTTAATTTAACTATGTTAGAATGTTATAAAATTTAAAAAAGGAGAACAATATGTTTGAATTAAGAAAACTACCTTATGAAGCAGACGCTTTTGGAGACTTTTTAAGCGCAGAAACTTTCGCATTTCATCACGGTAAACACCATCAAACTTATGTAAATAACCTAAACAATCTTATAAAAGATACTGAATTTGCAGGAAAAGATTTAGTTTATATCATACAAAATTCAAATGGTGGAGTTTTTAACAACGCTGCTCAAGTGTATAATCATGACTTTTATTTTGATTGCATTAAGCCAAAAACATGCTGTGGTTGCGGCTGTTCTTTGAGTGCTGAATTTAAAGCAGCAGTTGAAAAAGACTTTGGTTCTATGGAAAATCTAAAAGAAGAATTTATCAAAGGTGCTACTGGGGTATTTGGCTCTGGTTGGTTTTGGTTAGTTTATAACACTCAAAATCAAAAATTAGAACTAGTAGCTACAAGCAATGCTGCTACACCTATCACTGAAGGTAAAATTCCGCTTTTAGTAGTTGATGTATGGGAGCATGCGTACTATGTAGATCACCGTAATGCACGTCCTGCGTATTTAGAAAAATTCTACGCACACATTAACTGGGAATTTGTGGCAAAAGCTTATGAATGGGCTATCAAAGAAGGTATGAATTCAGTAAGTTTTTACGCAAACGAACTTCACCCACTAAACTAAAACACAACAAGCTTTTAGAAATTCTAAGAGCTTGTTTTTATCTCATAGTTTAAATTTTATTTAAATTTATAATTTAAAATTCCTTTAATACAAGCCATGCCAAAAAACCCTAAGTATATTTATATATATGGGGGGGGGGAATTGGATTTGGTATAGTATTTGCTATCAAATATAAACCAAAAAAAGGAAAAAATAATGTTTAATAACTCATTCTATGGGGGGGGGATCGCAATTCTAAGATTAAACTCTCTTTAATATTAGCAAGCTTACTTTTTACCTCAAACCCTTTAATAACAAATGAAATTTTTGCTCAAAATATAAATTTAGAAGCTGGAAAAGCTGGAAACAATGCCAGTGGTGGTGGTGCTGGTAAAGATCATGAAAATAACCTAATATATATTGGGAATACTTATGGATACTCATATACTAAGCGGGCTTACAAAGAAGATGGAGGTGCTGGTGGTGGCGGACAAGGAAATAACTCCAATGGCACTAATGCACAAAACTACAACCCAGGCAATCAAACTATAAGTGATAATACTTTTACCATAAAAGGTGGAACTGGTGGCAATGGAGGTCGCGGCGGAGATGGAGGTCGCGGCGGACAAGGTAGTAATGGAAAAATTAACCGTCATGTAGAAGCCGGTAAGTATAATTGCACCGTCCGCGACGGTGGTAATTGCGAAGGAGGTAATGGAGGCACAGGCGGAGCTGGCTCTGTAGGCAAAGCAGGAGGCACAGGCTCTAGTATAAATTTAGGTGCTACTATAACTTCCACTTCATTTACTCTAAATTCCACTGCAGGAAATGGTGGCAATGGTGGTGCTGGAGGTCATGGTGGAAACGGAGGTCATGCAGGTCATGCTTCATTTGGTAATAACAACAGAAATAATGCTGATGTTGGTGGTAATGCAGGTAATGCAGGAAATGGATCTACCGGAGCTAATGGAGCTGCTGGAGGCAAATCAGAACTTAGTTTAAATTTCACTCAAAATAATCTTAGCAATATCACCATAAACAATACTTCTGGTTCTGGAGGCTTTGGTGGCAATGGTGGCAATGGTGGCACAGGAGGAAATGGTGGAAGAGGTGGTGATGCAGATACATCAGCTTTGCCAACCGATCATTCCAACAATGGTGGCGCTGGTGGCACTGGTGGAGCTGGTGGCATTGGTGGAGCTGGTGGAGCTGGAGCTAGCGGAGGCGAAGCTAAAATAAGCCTAAACTTTAGCCAAGCAAACACCACTATAAACAATCTAACCATAACCAACAAAGCAGGTAATGGTGGAAATGGAGCAAACGGAGGCAATGGTGGAACTGGTGGCACTGGTGGTGGAGGTGGCAAGGGAGAAGCTGATGGCTATGATTATTATGACAATGGCCGTGGTGGTGATGCTAACCGGGGAGGTCATGCTGGTCATGGAGCTAATGGTGGCTGGGGTGGCACAGGTGGAGCTTCTAATATAAGCTTAAATCTAGCCAATGTAAATAAAATCACTACTTTAAACTTAGAAGCTATTGCAGGCAATGGTGGCAATGGTGGCAATGGCGGAAATGGTGGCCGTGGTGGCAATGGTGGAACCGGTGGTAGTGCTACTATAGAACTTGCTAATATACAACAAGATATAGATATACAAACACTTACTTTAAAAGCTAATGCAGGTAATGGTGGAACTGGAGGTGGCGCTGGTGGCGCTGGTGGCGCTGGTGGTGGCGGCGCTGGTGGTTCTGGAAGAGATAGCGCTTATGGTAGCAATGGTGCTGGTGGTAGCAATGGTGCTAATGGAAGTGGTGGTACTGATGGAAATGCTAATGTAAAATACACTCAAATCAATAACCAATCTAATCTAAACATAGGTATAAAAACAGCTAATATTAGTGCAAATGCTAGAAATAACTGGGCTGATGCACAGGGCTTGAAATTTAGTGGTGGTGAAAATAACACCCTAAAACTAGATAGCATGATGACCACAGCAACAAACACAAGTAATAATTTAAAAGCTAATGCCCTCACCTTAGAAAATACTAGCTTAAATTTAAAAAGCTATAGTGATAATGGCACTATAACTATAAACTCTTCTATAAATGGTGGAAATACAAGTACAGAAAGTCAAGCTTATACTCTAAAAGCTACAAATTCTACTATTAATCTTTTAGATGATTTAAAACTTACTTCATCTACAAGTGGAGCTAGTGCTAATTTAGATTCTAAGCAAAAAGGTGCACACTTTAGTAATAGTACTTTAAATATTAAAGCAGGTAAAACTTTTACCAGCGATATTTTAACTACACAGGGTGAAAATATCTTTATCTTAGATACTGATATTGAAAATAATAAAGTAGGTTTTATACAAATAACTAAAAATGCAAATACTACTAAAGATGATCTTACTATAAATATAGAAGATCAGTTTGTAAAAGATATAAAAAGTGGAAAAAAATCTTTAGAAGAAGGTCAAACAAAAGATTTTAACTATGGAGAGGATAAAGCCTTAATTAGCGGTATAAAAGATTATAATCTAGGTCTTGATAATAAAGGCTTTGACTTAGAAGATACTAGATATATGACAGATTATAAAATAAAAAATGATAATGGAAATCTTAGTTCAGGTGGTTTAACCATAAAACGCTCTAAAGAAGGTAAAAAAGGAGATGATGGACTTAGCTTTGATGAAGCAAATATTAATATACTAAGCCATGATAATAAGTCTGTAAGAGCTAGTACTACAGGAAATAATGCTGGTGATGGTAAAGATGGAACTAATGCTATCCTTTATGGCAATGGTGGTAATGGTGGCCATGGTGGTAAAGGAGAAAGTCTTTTCCAAGTAGCATATCGCCTTAGTGGTTCTAGTCTTTTTAGTATCTTTGATAAAAATGCTAACATTGATGCTATAGGTGGTAATGGTGGCAATGGTGCTAATGGAGCTATGGCTGATGGAATTGATCATTTTAACGGAGTAAAAGCTGGAGATGGTGGCAATGGCGGAGCTGGTGGTGATGTATATATAGCTGGAATATATGCTAATGGATTAAATGGCAATCAAGCTTATAATCTTACCTTAAATGGTAAATTAGATTTAAAAGCTACTGGTGGTAAAGGTGGCACAGGTGGTAAAAAAGGCGATCATACCAAAGCAGATACAGAAGATGGTAGTTTTACCTTAATAGATGATAAGTTTGTAGGTGGCGTAGCTAATGAGGGTAAAGATGGAGAAGATGCTAAAGATGGTGATGCTGTTATTTATGGAGTATATTTAGATAATGGCTCTAAATTAAATCTTACATCTAAAGATGGCTTTACGATGAATGCTAGTGCAAATTCAGGTACTGGTAAGGCTGAAGTATATGGAGTATATATAAACAATGGCTCTCATCTTACTTTTAAATCCGACAAAGATTTTATCATTAATGCTAATGCAAGTGGAGCTGATGGATCTAGAGCAAGTGCTTTTTATATTAAAGATTCTTTTTTAACTATAGATGGTAATGTAAATATACAAACCACTACCACTAATAAAGCTAATGATAATACCTCAGGAGCAATTTTTAATAATGCTCATATAGATTTTAATAAAAACTCTAGTGAAACTGATAAATTCCATAAATTCCAAACTAATGATTCTGTAGTATTGGAAAAAGATAATACTATGATTTTTAATATCAATCATACTACAGGTGGTGCAGATATTTTAAATGTAAATGAGTTTAAATCAGATGGTAATGGTAAATTATTTGTTTCTATAAGAGATCCTTATATTAATAAAAAATTAGAAGAAGAACAACTACAAAGTGGAATATTTGAGTTTGATAATGGTGGTATTACTTTAATCAAAGGTGAAAATGGCACTCTTAAAGATGTAGAAATTGCTTCAAGTGGTAGTGGTGGATCTTATGATACTGAAAACAGACGCTATGGGGTAGAGTTATTTTTTAATGATTATAAAAACGAAGGTGAATTAAAAGTAACTAAGGTAGAAATCGTTGAAAATCATCATGGCAAAAATGGCAAAGATGGTAAATCTTATAACTATAAAACCCTTATGCATATAGGAGATGCTGGAGTATTTACTAAAACTGGCCAAAATGGTACTAATGGCGAAGCTGGAACTGATGCTTATCTTTATGGTAATGGTGGCGATGGTGGCTTTGGAGGCCATGGAGAAGGCTTTAGGGTATTTGGCTTTAATAATGCTAATAATGCTAGTATAAGCAAAGATATGCAAATAAATATCACAGCAGGCGATGGTGGTAATGGTGCTGATGGTGGTTTAGGTGATGGGGCTGATCATAAATACAATCAAGGCTCTACTAATAAAATTACTTCAGGCGATGGTGGTGCTGGTGGAAGAGGTGGTGATGCTATAGCTATAGCCGCTTTTTCTAGTAAAGCAAGTTCAAATATCAATCTAGATGCTAATATAAATATAAAAACTAAATCAGGTAAAGGTGGTCAAGCAGGAACAGTAGGAAATATCCACAATGCTACTGTAATTAATAAAGATAGCAAATACACACAATCAGCTTGGGGAACTCAATACTTAGATGGTTTAGATGGAGCATCTTATGCTCTTGGTTTAGTTGCTATAAATGGAGGAGTTTTAAATATCACTAGCTCTAATGATAGTGTTAAAAATATACATGTTGAATCTAGTACCAATTCAGATGATAAAAGTAAGTTAGTAGCTTATAGTCTTTATGCTAGTAATAATTCTTTGATTAATGTAGGAACTAGCTTAAATTTAAGTGCTAAAGTAGAACAAGGCATTGGAGATAATAATAGCTCTAAGGCTTATGGTGCTTATTTGGAAAATTCTAAATTATACTTTGGTGCTTTAGAAGAAAATAAACTTAAATCTATGCAAGATTATAGAAAAATCAGTACAGATAAATTTACTTTAAAAGGTGATGCTACTTTTGGTTTTTATACAGATTTAAAAAACAATAAAGGAGATAGCATTGAAATTACTAAAGAATTAGATTTTAGTGATATTAAAAACTTTAAAATAGAAATACTAGATGATGCTGGAATTTTCTTCACTTATGAAAACCCTATTTCTCAAACCATTACAGGTGATCATACCTTAGTAGATCTTAGCCAAATCACTGATAAAAATAAATTTAAACTAGAAGGTTATTTGCAAGCTTCTAATACAACAGTCACTAAAGATCAAGGTGCTATAAGATACTATATCACCCCTACTATTACTCAAGATGATAAAACAGGCAATATAGACTTAGAAAAAATAGAAGTTGTTAATAAAAACTATGGTGGCGGAGGTGGAGATAATGGTGTTATCCAAGATCCATCAGAAATCATAAGAGCTATAACAGATAGTGGATTTTTAGTTAATAGAATGCACTTATTATCAAGAAATGATTTAAGTGAGAGATTTAGAATCTTAAAAGACAATAATCAAAATTATGGTATGTGGGTTCAAGGTGCTAATAATCATCTAAATCTTCACAGCAGTGCTTATGGAGATAGAAAAATATCAAGCATTTATACTTCAAGTAAGTATGGATTTGATGAGAAAAAAAGCTTTAAAAACTTTGATATGATGAATGGGGTTTATGCAGGGTATGCAAGATTAAGTTCTGACTTAAATAGTTTGGGTAGTTCTAAAATTAATAATTTTTCTACAGGATTTTATTCTGCATTTATGTTCCATGATGATAGTTATATAGAAACAGGATTTAATCTAGATCATTACAAAGCAAAAACAAATGTTTCTACTGCTTTTATTAATGATCCTAGATACAATGGTGGAGATATAAATTCAAACTATAGTCAATTTGCTTATAGTGCATTTGCAGCTTTAGGTAAAAAACTTCATTTAAATAAAGGAGCTTTTTTAGATAGTTCTATAGGTGCTGATTTTACTTACTATGCTAAGAGTAAATTTAAAACATCTAATAAGATTTCAATCTATAATGAAGATTATAGAAATTTAGGTCTTGTTGCTTCTGTGCTTTTAGGTCAATATTATAATGATGAAAAAACATTAGTATATTTAAAAACAGACTTTGGTAAGTATTTTTCAGATGCTGAATATGGAAAACTTTCAGATCCTTTAATGGGGACTTGGCGTTATAAAAAAGGAGATTATGATTATAGTTTCTTAAATGCTGCTATAGGATTTAAAGTTCAGGCTAAAGATAATTTAGAATTAAGCTTTGAAACCAATCGTTACTTCTTAGATGATACAGATGCTAACTATGGATTTAAAGCAGAAGCTCGTTATAAGTTTTAACACTAACCCTAGCTTTAAGCTAGGGTTTTTTAAAGGTAAGGAATGAAGCAAAGTATAAAAAGATTTTTTATTACTATTATGATTATGGTGGTTTTTTTATCTTTATATGTTACTATAAATTAAAGAAAATGATTTAATTTCCTAGAGTTTGCTTAGATAAAATTATAAAACAACAAAAAAATATTCAGGGTTTAACAAAGACAGTAAAATAACTCCTTTTTAAGCAAACTCGTTAAAGTAAATTCTAGGAAGTTAAATTACTCTAAAACAACCCCTTCATTTAGCACAACTTCGCCTATTACATAAGCATCTGAACTTTCTAAAACTTTTCCTACATTAGATGGATCTACTACCATAACTAAACCCACGCCCATGTTAAAGCTTCTATACATTTCAGCTTCTTCTACACTTTGGCCTATTTGATAAAAAATTTCAGGAGTTTTTAAATGATGTTTTCTGATGATTGCACCTATTCCTCTTGGGAAAACTCTAGGTAAATTTTCTACCAAACCACCGCCTGTTATATGAGCTAGTGCATTAATGAATGGTTTTAATTTTAAAAAGTCTTTTACATAAATTCTTGTAGGTTCAAGTAAAATATCGATTAAATTTTTACCATCTATTTTATCATCAAATTTAAGCTTTTGTGCTTCAAATAATACTTTTCTAGCTAAAGAATATCCATTAGAATGAAGCCCACTACTAGGTAGAGCTAGCAAAATATCTCCATTTTTTACAAAATTTCTTCTATCTATCTCATCTTTTTCAGCCATACCTACTGAAAAACCTGCTAAGTCAAAATCATTGCTATGATACATGCCAGGCATTTCGGCAGTTTCTCCACCTATTAAAGCACAATTTGCTTTTTTACAACCATTAGCAATCCCTGCTACAACCTTTTTAGCTACTTCTACATCTAGCTTTGCAGTTGCATAATAGTCTAGAAAAAACAAAGGTGTAGCAAAATTACAAATTAAATCATTCACGCACATTGCTACTAAGTCCTCGCCTATGGTGTCAAATTTTTGACTATCAATAGCAAGGCGCAACTTCGTACCTACTCCATCAGTTGCTGCTAGCATAACAGGATTTTTAAAACCACTTGGCATAGCAAAAGCACCCGAAAAAGAGCCTATGCCACCTAAAACATTTTCATTAAAAGTTTCTTTTACTAAAGGCTTGATTGCTTCTACAAAAGCATTACCATTGTCTATACTTACGCCCGCATCTTCATAGCTTATATTCATTTATCTTCCTTTAAGAATTTAAAAGGTATTTTAACTAAAAATGTTTTAAGGCTAAATTATGCAAAATGCTTATTTTGTAACTTCAAGTATAGCAGGTGGAAAGTCAAGCTTTATAAAAATAGTTCAAAATTTGGGTTTTGATACTTTAAGTGCAGATGTGATAGCCCATGAGCTTTTAAATAAAAATGCAAATTCCATAGCTAAGATTTTTAATAATGATGATTTAATCATAGCAGGAAAAATAGACAGAAAAAAACTTGGTGCTATTATATTTAATGATTTAAATGCCAAAAAAAAGTTAGAAGATTTTTTACATCCTAAAATCAAAGAAGTTATTTTACAAAAAGCCCAAATTTTAGATAAAAAAAATAAGGCTTTTTTTATAGAACTACCTTTATTTTTTGAAAACAATCACTATCATAATTTAGGAAAAAGTATATTGGTTTATACTCCAAAAGAAATTTTACTTCAAAGACTAATGCAAAGAGATAATTTAGATGAAAATGAAGCTTTAAAAAGAATTAATTTGCAACTTGATATAGAAGAAAAACTAAAAAAAGCAGATTTTGTGATAAAAAATACTTCAGATTATGAAAATTTTGAGAAAAATGTGCTAAATTTTTTAAAACACACTTTAAAGGTAATGAATGAAATTTTATAAGTATTGTGCTAGTGGGAATGATTTTGTGGTATTTGCAGATAGTGAAAAAAGAGATCGCAGTGAATTGGCTAAAATTCTTTGTAATCGCTATGAGGGCATAGGTGCTGATGGGCTTATAGTGGTTGTGCCTCATGATAGATATGATTTTGAATGGGAATTTTATAATTGCGATGGGAGCAAAGCAAGCATGTGTGGCAATGGTTCACGCGCGGCAGCTCATTTTGTACATCATTATTTAAAAAAATCTCAATATTTAAATTTCTTAACCGGCGCAGGGCTTATAAAGTCTTTTGTTGATGATGATATAGTTGAAATAAAACTTAGCGGGGTAAAGGATACTAAAGAAGCTTTTGAGTATAAAGGTAGAATTTGGCAAGGCTGTAATACTGGAGTTCCACACATAGTAACCTTTGTTGATGATTTAAATGAATTTGATGTAAATTTATGCAAAGAAGTGCGTAAAAAATATAATGCAAATGTTAATTATGCTAAAGTGGAAGATGATGAGTTTATAAGAGTTAGAACTTATGAACGTGGGGTGGAAGATGAGACTTTAGCTTGTGGTACGGGCATGGGGGCTTGTTTTTATCTAGCGTATTTAAATCAAAAAGTTAAAGATGATATTTTGGTAAAGCCAAAGAGTAATGAAAGTTTGTATTTTAGATTAGAAGAGGATCAAATATTTTTTAGAGGAAAGGTAAAGTGCTGTTTTGAAGCTGATTATAATTTTACTTAGTAGTGTCTTATTTTTAAAAGCCGAATTTGTAGCAGGTTTTGATGAGCAATACTATACTTTAAGTATAAAAGAAAAGCGCGAAGTTTTTATCAAAAAAATCAATGCTTTATTAGATGTTTCTTTTAAAGAAATTGAAAATGAAAAAGAATTCATAGATATTTTTTTCAGGGAAGCTTTAAAGAATAATTTTAGAAAACTAAATTCTAATGCTGTGCAAAAACTATGGTCTTTAAAAGAAAAATATCGCGTTAAAAATTTATACGATCATAAAGAATACCAAATGCGTATCCAAAAGGCACCAAAGTCTTTAGCTATAGCTCAAGCTATTATTGAAAGTGCAACCGGTACAAGTCGCTTTGCTAAAGAGGCAAATAATTTATTTGGAGAATGGACTTGGGGTGAAAAAGGTTTGGTCCCAAAGGAAAGAGGCGAGGGTAAAACTCACAAAATTCGTATATTTGATAGCTTACAAGAAAGTGTGGATTCATACTTGCTTAATTTAAATCGCCATGATGCTTATAAGGAATTTAGAGCTTGGAGATGGAATGCTATAAGTGAAAATAAAAAACTTGATGGTAAAGAAGCGGCAAGTCATTTAGAAAAATACTCAGAAATTAAAAGTAATTATACCAAGCTTATTATTTCTATTATAGAGCAACATAATCTTGATGAGTTAGATTAATTACCCAAGGCCCACTCATCAAAAGGCAAAATCATCACGCACACCCCTTCAATAAAAAACTCATCTCTTTGCGAAAGCGTGATGATATAAATAGTCGAAAGTGCAAGTTGATTTTTACTAAGGATTTTTTTGACTTTTAAACTAATTAAATCTTTATCTTTAAAAGGTGAGCATAAAAATGCATTTTTAAGACTTGGTAAGTAAAAATCAAAATGCTTAGTATAAAAAATTTCTTGTTTAAATTTAAATAATTCGCTTAAAATCAAATTTTCAAACAAAGCGCTAAAGTCTTTTTGTATGCTTAGAGAATTTTTTAGTGAAAAGTCCCAAAAATACACTTTTTTTAAATTCTTTTCAAGATTTTTTACAAAATACAAAGTGTAGTTTGATTCTAGTTTTTCTATGCTTTTATATAAGGTATCTTTGGAAATTTTTATACTGTTTTTTAGAGTTTTTAATAACTCATTAACGCTAAATTCACTCCCAAGCTCTAAGGCGATTTGTTTAAGTATAGTAAGCTCTAATGGGGTATAAAAGCTTTTCAAGTATGATGAGTTTGTGTTAAAGTTGTGATTTAAAATCACATTGCGTCCCGTGTGTAAAAAATAACTTACCATTGTTTTGGTATCAGTATATTTTTTATTTAGGCTTAAAAATTCTTCAAAGTCTAAATAATCTAAATGAAGTTCTTCAAACTGATCTAAGCAAAAATTACTATTACAAACACTTATTATGATTTGTAAATTAAGATGTTTTAAACTAGCAAAGTCAAAATTATGAGTAAAGTTACAAAGTGCTAAAAATTTAATCTGTGGATTATAAGTTAAAAATGAATTTAAATTTATTAAAGCACTTGCTTGAAATTTTAAATCATTACAATCAATAAAAAGTATATTTTCTGCTTTATATAAAGACAAAAAATTTAAGATCAAATTTTTCTTACCACTTGCAAAACCACCTTTTATGATGATGTTTTTATGAGTTTGGATTTGAATTTTTCTTTCATCAAATTTTTGAAATTTTGGGTAATTATCGTAAAAAAATTGTAGTGATTTCATAGATTTCTTTATACTAAATGGTGGAGCATAGCGGGTTCGAACCGCTGACCCCAACGCTGCCAGCGTTGTGCTCTCCCAGCTGAGCTAATGCCCCTTTTAGATTTTGAAATCATACTATATTTTTTCTTAGATTTTCTTAATGCATAAAAAATCTTGTAAAATTTATAAAATTTTATTTTTATCCTTTTAAAAAGGAAAATAATTAAAAAAAATGTATAAATTTCTTGACATAGCAAAGTATGTTTTTATATAATCTCAACATCATTTTATATGGTGGTTAGATTCTTATGAGTCTAACGAGTTCTTTACAAAGGAAAAAATATGGAAAGAATCAGGCTTAAGCTAAAAGCTTATGACCACAGAGTTCTAGATCGCACAGTTGCAGCAATTGTAGAAGCTGTTAAAAGAACAGGTGCTGACATCAGAGGTCCAGTGCCAATGCCTACAAAAATCAAAAGATACACAGTTTTGAAATCTCCACACATCAATAAAGATTCACGCGAACAATTTGAGATGAGAATTCATGCTCGTATGCTTGATATTGTAGCAGCTACTCCAGATACAGTAGATTCACTCACTAAGCTTGACTTGGCTCCAGAGGTCAATGTTGAAGTAAGAGCTATGGGTAAATAAGGATAGAATATGGAATACATTGTAGAAAAAATTGGTATGAGTAGAACAATCAGCACACCAAGCATTCCTGTAACCTTACTTAAACTTGTTCAAACTAAAGTATGTGAAGTAGAAAATGGAAAAGCTTTGGTTGCTTATGTAAAAGGCAAAGCAAATAATAAATGCATTGCAGGTCAGCAAAAAAAATACAATCTTTCAGCTGAATATAATAGATTTGCTTCTTTAGAAGTAGCAAACACAGAAGCAGGTGATATTGATCTTAATCCTTTAAAAGAAGCTTCTATCTTAAAAGTAAGCTTTAATTCTAAAGGTAGAGGTTATAGTGGGGTTGTTAAAAGACACGGATTTGCCGGAGGTCCTGCAAGTCACGGTTCAAGATTCCACAGACGTCACGGATCAATCGGTAACCGCGAATGGCCAGGTCGTGTTCAACCAGGTATGAAAATGGCAGGTCATTATGGTAATGTAAAAGTTACTGTTAAAAATGAAGTAGTTTCATTTGATGAAGAAAATGGCATCTTAGTAGTAAAAGGTGCGGTACCAGGATTTAATGGTGCTATGGGTAAAATAAGGATTGCAAAATGAGTAAAGTAACTGTTTTAAATGATAAATTTGAAAAAGCTAGTGAACTCGATCTTCCAGCAAAATATGCAGAAGTTAATCCTCACAACCTTTATCTATATGTAAAATCTTATCTTTCTAGCCTTAGAGCAAACACAGCTCATACTAAAGGTAGAAGCGATGTAAGCGGTGGTGGTAAAAAACCATGGAGACAAAAAGGTCGTGGTGGTGCAAGAGCAGGTTCAACAAGAACGAATGTTTGGGTTGGTGGTGCTGTGGCATTTGGTCCTACAAACAATCGTAACTATTTCCAAAAAGTTAATAAAAAACAAAAACGCTTAGCGCTTGAAAGAGCATTGGCTGATAAAGCACAAAACAATGCATTATTCTCAGTAGATAGTTTAAGCATTGAAAGCGGTAAAACAAAAGATGCAAATGCAGTTATTAAAAAGCTTGGTTTAAAAGATGCTTTAATTGTAAAAGATTTACTAGATGAAAAAACACTTCTTGCTTTTAGAAACTTAGCAAATTGCTATGTGGTTGATATTAGCGAAGTAAATGCTTATTTAGTATCTGTATTTAATGCTGTTATCATTGAAAAAGCAGCGCTTGAATCTATCGTAAAAGAGGGTTAAAATGGCAGATATTACTGATATAAAAACAATACTTTACACTGAAAAAAGCTTAAACCTTCAAGAGCAAGGTGTTGTAGTTATTCAAACTTCTCCAAAGATGACTAAAAATGGTCTAAAAGAAGTTTTAAGAGAATATTTTGGTGTAACTCCAGTAAGAATTAATTCTTTAAAAATGGATGGAAAAGTAAAGCGTTTTAGAGGTCGCGAAGGTCAAAGAAATAGCTTTAAAAAATTCTATGTTAAGCTACCAGAAGGTGTGAGCTTAGAAAGTTCGGAGGCATAAGATGGCAATTAAAACTTATAAACCATATACTCCAAGTAGAAGATACATCACAGGTGTAAGCTCTGATGATATCACAGCAAAAGCTAGTGTGCGTTCATTACTTGTAAAACTTCCAGCTCATGCAGGTCGTAACAATAATGGTAGAATCACAAGCCGTCATAAAGAAGCAGGTGCTAAAAAACTTTACAGAATTATAGATTTTAAAAGAAGAAAATTTGGTATTGAAGGTAAAGTTGAAGCAATCGAGTACGATCCATATAGAAATTGTCGTATTGCATTAATCTCTTATAGAGATGGTGAAAAAAGATACATCTTGCAACCAAAAGGTTTAAGTGTTGGTGATGTTGTTTGTGCTGCTGAAAGCGGACTTGACATTAAACCAGGTAATGCAATGAAATTAAGAAACATCCCAGTGGGTACTATCGTACACAATATCGAGTTAAAGCCAGGTAAAGGCGGTCAAATGATCCGTTCAGCAGGTGCTTATGCTCAATTAATGGGTAAAGAAGAAAAATACGTTATCTTAAGACTTGCAAGCGGTGAAATGAGACAAGTTTTAGCTGAATGTATGGCAAGTATCGGTGAAGTTGGTAATGAAGAATGGTCAAACGTGACTATTGGTAAAGCTGGTAGAAATCGCCATAGAGGTATTCGTCCTCAAACAAGAGGTTCTGCGATGAACCCAGTTGATCACCCGCACGGTGGGGGTGAAGGTAAGAAAAATTCAGGCCGTCATCCAGTTACTCCATGGGGTAAACCAACTAAAGGTGCTAAAACTCGCCGTAAAAAAGCTAGCGATAAGCTAATAATTTCAAGAAGAAAAGGAAAGTAAGATGGCTAGGTCACTAAAAAAAGGTCCTTTTGTTGATGACCATGTAATGAAAAAAGTCATCGCTGCTAAAAAAGCTAACGATGGTAAGCCAATTAAAACTTGGTCAAGACGCAGCACTATTATACCTGATATGATAGGTTTAACTTTTAATGTTCATAATGGAAAAAGCTTTATTCCAGTATATGTTACTGAAAATCATATCGGTTACAAATTAGGTGAATTTGCACCTACTAGAACATTTAAGGGTCACAAAGGCTCTGTTCAGAAAAAAATAGGTAAGTAAGGGAGATTTATGAGTAGAGCGTTAATTAAATTCATAAGATTATCTCCAACTAAAGCGAGATTGATTGCTAGAGAAGTTCAAGGTATGAATGCAGAGCTTGCATTAGCTAGTTTGAAATTTATGCCAAATAAAGGTGCTAAATTTATAGCAAATGCTATTTCAAGTGCTGTAGCAAATGGCGGATTTGAAGCAAATGAAGTTGTTGTTTCAAGTTGTCGTGTTGATGCTGGTGCGGTTTTAAAAAGATTTAGACCAAGAGCTAGAGGAAGTGCTAGTCGTATTAGAAAGCCAACTTCACACATTTTGGTAGAAGTTAGTAAAGTAGAAGCAAATGCTGAAAAAACTACAAAAGCTAAAAAAGCATCAGTGAAAAAGGAAAGCTAATATGGGACAAAAAGTAAATCCGATTGGTTTAAGACTAGGAATTAATAGAAATTGGGAATCAAGATGGTTTCCTACAAAAGCTAATTTAGCAGAAAATATTGGTGAAGATTATAAAATCAGAACTTTCTTAAAAAGAAAACTTTATTATGCAGGAATTAGCCAAATTCTTGTAGAAAGAACAGCGAAAAAATTAAGAGTAACTGTTGTAGCTGCAAGACCAGGGATTATTATTGGTAAAAAAGGTAGTGATGTTGATATTTTAAGAAAAGAACTTCAAGATTTAATCAAAAAAGAAGTTAATATTAACATCAAAGAAGAAAGAAAAGCGGGTGCTTCAGCTCAGCTTGCAGCTGAAAGTGTTGCTACTCAACTTGAAAAAAGAATTGCTTTTAGAAGAGCAATGAAAAAAGTAATTCAAGGAGCGCAAAAAGCAGGTGCTAAAGGGATTAAAGTTTCAGTTTCAGGCCGTTTGGGTGGTGCTGAAATGGCAAGAACTGAATGGTATCTAGAAGGTCGTGTTCCACTTCACACTTTAAGAGCAAAAATCGATTATGGTTTTGCAGAAGCGCACACTACTTATGGAAACATAGGTATTAAAGTATGGATCTTTAAAGGTGAAGTTTTACAAAAGGGTGTTCAACCTGAAAAAACCGAAGAAAACGCTCCAGCTAAAAAAACTAGAAGAGCAAGAAGAGGTAAATAATCATGTTAATGCCAAAAAGAACAAAATATCGTAAAATGATGAAAGGGCGTAACAGAGGTTATGCCAACAGAGGGACTGAATTTACTTTTGGTGATTTTGCCCTAAAAGCAACTGAAGCTGGCCGTATCAATTCACGTCAAATCGAAGCAGCTCGTATTGCTTTAACTCGTTTTGTAAAAAGACAAGGTAAAACTTGGATTAGAGTTTTCCCAGATAAACCTTTAACTAAAAAACCTTTAGAAACTCGTATGGGTAAAGGTAAAGGTGCAGTTGAGGAATGGGTAATGAACATTAAACCAGGTCGTATTATTTATGAAATGGCAGGGGTTAATGAAGAAATGGCAAGACAAGCTTTAACTTTAGCGATGCACAAATTGCCATTTAAAACTAAGTTTGTTACAAGAGAGAGCCAAAATGAAATATACTGAGATTAAAGATAAAACAGCAGGTGAGCTTGCAACAATGCTAAAAGAAAAAAAGGTGCTTTTATTTACTTTAAGACAAAAGCTAAAAACAATGCAGCTAACTAATCCTAAAGAGATTAGCGAAGTTAAAAAAGACATCGCTAGAATCAATACTGCAATTAGCGCTTTAAAATAAGGATAGAAAATGGCATTTAAAAGAGAAATTCAAGGCGTTGTTGTTCAAATTGCTGGAGATAAAACAGCAACAATTTTGGTTGAAAGAAAAGTGGTTCACCCAAAATACAGAAAAATCGTAAAACGCTTTAAAAAATATTTAATTCATGATGAAAGAAATGAACTTAAAGTGGGAAATACTGTGGTTGCTATTGAATGTAGACCACTTTCTAAGAGAAAATCATTTCGCTTAAAAACTATAGTATCAGCAGGAGTTGAGTAATGATTCAAAGTTTTACTAGGCTTGCAGTTGCTGATAATAGCGGTGCAAAAGAATTAATGTGTATTAAGGTTTTAGGTGGTAGTAAAAGAAGATACGCTACTGTTGGTGATGTAATCGTTGCATCTGTAAAAAAAGCTCTACCAAATGGTAAAGTTAAAAAAGGTCAAGTGGTAAAAGCAGTTATCGTTAGAACTAAAAAAGAAATTCATAGAGATAATGGTTCTTTAATTCGTTTTGATGAAAATGCGGCAGTTATTCTTGATGCTAAAAAAGAGCCTATCGGAACGCGTATTTTTGGACCAGTAGGTCGTGAAGTAAGATATGGTGGCTTTATGAAAATTGTTTCACTAGCACCGGAGGTGTTGTAATGAAATTAAAAATTAAAAAGAATGATATGGTAAAAGTTATCGCAGGCGATGACAAAGGTAAAACAGGTAAAGTTTTAGCAGTATTTCCTAAAACAAATAAAGTAATTGTTGAGGGTTGTAAAATCGCTAAAAAAGCTGTTAAGCCAAGTGATAAAAATCCAAATGGCGGTTTTATCAATAAAGAAATGCCAATGGATATTTCAAATGTAGCAAAGGCAGGAGAATAAGATGATGAGATTGAAAGAAAAATATGATCAAAATATCAAACCTGCTTTAGTAAAAGAATTTGATATTAAAAATCCTATGCTTATTCCTTTTATTGAAAAAGTTGTAATCAGTGTAGGTGCTGGGGAATTAGCAAAAGATCAAAAAGTATTACAAAATGTTGCGGATACTATTTCATTGATTGCTGGACAAAAAGCAGTTATCACAAAAGCTAAAAAATCAGTTGCTGGTTTTAAAGTGAGAGAAGGCTTCCCAGTAGGTGTAATGGTAACATTAAGAAAAGACAATATGTATGCTTTCTTAGATAAGCTTATTACTATAGCTCTTCCTCGTGTTAAAGACTTTAGAGGTCTTCCAAGAGATGGTTTTGATGGAAGAGGAAACTATAACTTTGGTTTAGATGAGCAGTTAATGTTCCCAGAAGTTGAATATGATAAAATCTTAAGAACTCATGGTATGAACATTTCTATCGTTACAACAGCAAAATCAGATAAAGAGGCACAAAAATTATTAGAATTATTTGGCGTGCCATTTGCAAAAGGAAAGTAATATGGCTAAAAAATCAATGATTGCAAAAGCTGCCCGCAAACCTAAATTTAGCGTTAGAGGGTATACTAGATGCCAAATTTGTGGAAGACCACATTCAGTTTATAGAGATTTTGGAATTTGTAGAGTTTGCTTAAGAAAAATGGCAAATGAAGGTTTAATTCCTGGTCTTAAAAAAGCAAGTTGGTAAGAGGAAAGAACCATGATAAATGATTTAATTTCAGATTCACTAACAAGAATTAGAAATGCAGGGATGAGAAGATTAGAAACTACTCAGCTTTTGCATTCTAAAGTTATCGAAGCTTTACTTGGAATTTTCCAAGCTAAAGGCTATATTGAAAGCTTTAATGTTATTGAAGAGGATAAAAAGAAATTCATCAATGTAGTTTTAAAATACGATGAAAAAGGTAAAAGTGTAATTAACGAAGTTAAGCGTATTTCTAAACCTGGTCGTCGTGTTTATAAAGGTAAAGATGAGATCAAAAGATTTAAAAACGGTTATGGTACTATCGTAGTAAGCACTTCAAAAGGTGTTTTAGCTAACGACGAAGCTTACAAAGCAGGCGTTGGTGGCGAAGTTTTATGTACTATTTGGTAAGAGTTTCTACTTTTTATGGTATTCGGTATCCATTCTTATAAAGTAGTCATATCGTAGACAAGTAAAAAGGAAAAATGAATGTCTCGTATAGGTAAACAACCAGTTGCTATTCCAAGTGGAGTAGAAGTAAAATTAGAAGGTAACTTGCTAAAATTCAAAAAAGGAAATTTAGCAAAAGAGCTTGATACAAAAGCAAATGTTAATGTTGAGATTAAAGAAGGACAAATTCTTTTCTCTCCTAAAGGTGAAGATAGACAAAGTAGAGCTTATTGGGGAACTTATAGAGCTTTAGCTCAAAACATCATCATCGGTTTAACTGATGGTTTTAGCAAAACTTTAGAAATCAACGGTGTTGGTTATAAAGCTGCGTTAAAAGGTAAAGTTCTTGAACTTGCTTTAGGTTTTTCTCATCCTATCAACTATGCTATTCCAGAAGGCATAGAAATTACTGTTGATAAAAACAATGTTATTATCAAAGGTAGTGATAAACAAGTGGTAGGTCAAGTTGCTGCTCAAATTCGTGAATTTAGACCACCTGAGCCTTACAAAGGAAAAGGTGTTAAATATTCAGATGAGCGTATTATCCGCAAAGCTGGTAAAACATCTAAGAAGTAAGGATAGAATATGAGAGCAAATGTATTAAAAAGAAAAATATCTTTAAGAATAAAAAGAAAAAAAAGAATTAGAGCAAAAATTTCAGGAACACAAGCTCTTCCAAGAGTTTCTGTTTTTAAATCAAACAGAACTTTATATATCCAAGCTATCGATGATGTTAAAGCAGTAACTTTAGCAGCAGTTGATGGAAGAAAACTTGGCGTTAAAGCAAACAAAGAAGGTGCTAAAAAAATAGCAGCTGAATTTGCAAAAGTTTTAAAAGCTAAAAACATAGAAGAAGCAGTGTTTGATAGAAATGGTTATTTATACCATGGTGTGATTGCAGCATTAGCTGAAGCACTAAGAGAAAACGGAATCAAACTATAACCCAAAAGGAAGATCGATGGAAAAATATAATAGAGAAGAATTTGAAGAAGTAATCGTCGATATCGGCAGGGTTACTAAGGTTGTTAAAGGTGGTAGAAGATTTAGATTTACTGCTTTAGTTATCGTTGGAAATAGAAAAGGTTTAGTTGGTGTAGGTTATGGAAAAGCTAAAGAAGTTCCAGATGCTATAAGAAAAGCAGTTGATGATGCTTTTAAAAACATTGTTGAAGTTAAAACAAAAGGTTCAACTATCCCTCATGATGTAGAGGTAAAATACAACGCAAGTAGAATTTTACTTAAACCAGCAAGCGAAGGTACAGGAGTTATTGCAGGTGGTTCAACACGTCCTATCGTGGAACTTGCAGGTATTAAAGACATTCTAACAAAGTCTTTAGGTTCAAACAATTCAGCAAATGTTGTGCGTGCTACTATCAAAGCACTTACAATGCTTAAAGGATAATCAATGAATTTAACAAAAGCACCAGGTTCAACACATAAAACCAAAAGAATAGGCCGTGGTCAAGGTAGTGGTATGGGTAAAACTTCTACTAAAGGTGGAAAAGGCCAAACTGCTAGAAAAGGTTATAACGAAAAAAGAGGTTTTGAAGGGGGTCAACAACCACTTCAAAGACGCTTACCAAAAGTAGGTTTTACTTCTAAATTTGAAAAACCTTATGTGATTAATGTTGAAAAAATCACAGCGATCAAAGAGCTTAGCGAAATTACATTTGAAACAATCAATAGCATTCATAAGCTTTCAAAAAATGTAAACAAAGTTAAGCTTATTGGAGCAAGCGCTAAAGATCTTGCTAGTAAAATCAAAGATGAGAAGATCACTTTTAGCGGACAAAAATAATGAATAAAACATTGACAAATAAAATTCTCATAACATTAGCTTTTTTATTCGCTTATAGAATACTAGCTTATGTTCCAGTTCCGGGGGTTAATGTCAGTGTTATCAAGGAATTTTTTGATTCTAATGCATCTAATGCATTAGGCTTGTTTAATATGTTTAGTGGAGGTGCTGCTGAAAGACTTAGCATCATCTCTCTAGGCATTATGCCTTATATTACTGCTTCGATTATTATGGAGCTTTTAGCGGCAACTTTTCCTAATATAGGAAAAATGAAAAAAGAACGCGATGGTATGCAAAAATATATGCAAATTATCCGTTATGCTACTATAGCTATCACTTTGATACAAAGTATAGGCGTTTCTATAGGATTACAAAGTCTTCATGGAAAAGCAGGTCAATCAGCCATTATGATTGATATGAATACTTTTATCGCGCTTTCTGCTGTTTCTATGCTTGCAGGTACCATGCTTTTGATGTGGATAGGTGAGCAAATCACTCAACGCGGTATAGGAAATGGTATTTCTTTAATCATTTTTGGTGGTATTGTTTCTACAATTCCAGGTGCAATTAGTGGAACAGTAAATTTGGTAAATACAGGTGAGATGAATTTCTTGACTATCATTGCCATTTTAGTTGTAATTTTACTTACTATTTGGGCTATTATAGTAGTAGAACTTGGAGAAAGAAGAATTCCTATTTCTTACTCAAGAAAAGTAATCATGCAAAATCAAAACAAACGCATTGTGAACTATATACCTATTAAGATCAACTTAAGTGGTGTTATTCCTCCTATTTTTGCAAGTGCGATTTTGATGTTTCCAAGTACTATTTTGCAAACAAGTACAAATGAATATGTGTTAAAAATTTATGACTTTTTAAATCCAAACGGATTTTTCTTTCATTTTTTAACATTCTTACTTGTTATTTTCTTTGCGTATTTTTATGCATCAATTGTATTTAATGCAAAAGATATAGCTGAAAATCTTAAAAGACAAGGTGGTTTCATACCAGGTATTAGACCAGGTGAAGGAACTGCAAATTATCTTAATGAAGTAGCATCTAGACTTACATTATCAGGTTCTATTTATTTAGGGCTTGTAGCTACGTTACCATGGCTTATTGTGAAGTTGTTTGGTGTACCTTTTTATTTTGGTGGGACTTCTGTTTTGATTGTAGTTCAAGTAGCGCTTGATACGATGAGAAAAATTGAAGCTCAAATTTATATGAATAAATACCAAACTTTAAGTGCAGTAGGCTTATAAGAAAGTAGATTTTCTACTTTCTTCTCTTTTAAGGATTTTGATGAGACTAGGTGTTTTTGATAGCGGTGTAGGTGGGCTTAGTGTTTTAAAATCTTTACTCCAAGCAAAACTTTTTAAAGAATATATCTACTATGGGGATACTGCAAGAGTGCCTTATGGGGTTAAAGATAAAGAAATCATCATTAAATTTTCCCTAGAAGCTTTAGAATTTTTCAAAGAAAAAAAAGTCGATATGCTTATTATTGCGTGCAATACAGTTAGTGCGCATGCTTTAGAAATTCTAAAAGCAAATGCACCATTTCCGGTTCTTGGGGTTATAGAAGCAGGGGTTTTAGCGGTTAAAAACTCTTTAGAAGATAAAAACTCCAATATATTAGTCATTGCAACACAAGCTACTGTGGATTCTCACGCTTATAAGCAAGCTTTAATTAAAGAAGGTTTTTTAAAAGTGGAAGAAAAAGCAACTGGGCTTTTTGTGCCTATGGTAGAAGAAGGGATTTTTCAAGGAGATTTTTTAAAGGCTGCTTTTGAGTATTATTTTAATAAACTCAAATTTCATCCTAATGCTCTGATTTTAGCATGCACACATTTTCCTTTGATCGCTCATTCTTTGGAAGAGTATTTTGGTAAAAATACAAAACTTATTCATTCGGGTGAAGCTATAGCTTTGCAATTACAGCAAGAATTTAATTTAACATCAATCCAAGAAGAAGCATGTATTAAATTTTTTGCTTCAAGTGATATAGAAAAACTAAAAAAAATTGCAAATTTATGGCTTTAAGTTAGAATTTATTTACTAAAAATATTTATATATTAATAATTTATTTTTATTTAAACATAGTTGCATTATAATCTTTATCATTTCTGATGAAAGGACTAATATGAAAAAAATGTTAATGTGTGCAGCTATGGCACTAAGTTTAGGAGCAGGAATTTTGGAAGCAAAACCAAAAGTTGCAATTTTAGCTACAGGCGGAACTATTGCTGGTTCGATTGATAGTTCAGTGGCTACTACAGGTTATACAGCCGGAGTTTTGGGGGTTGATACTTTAATTAAAGCAGTGCCTCAAATTCAAGATTTAGCAGTAATTAGTGGAGATCAAATTGCTAATATTGATAGCAAAGATATGTCAAATGAAATTTGGTTAAAACTTGCTAAAGAAGTTAATAGACTTTTAAAATCTGATGTAGATGGGGTTGTAATTACCCATGGCACTGATACTATGGAAGAAACTGCATATTTCCTAAATTTAACTGTAAAAAGCGATAAACCTGTTGTTTTAGTTGGTGCAATGCGCCCATCAACTGCAATTAGTGCAGATGGTCCTAAAAATCTTTATAATGCTGTGGCTTTAGCAGCTAACCCTGAAGCAAAAAACAAAGGTGTAATGGTGGCTATGAATGATAGAATTCAAAGCGCTAGAGGTGTTATGAAAACTCATAGTTTAAATGTAAATGCATTTAGCTCGCCAGATATGGGCGATATGGGTTACATAGTAGATGGAAAAGTATTTTTCTATAATACTAATACAAAATTACACACCAAAAAATCTCCATTTGATGTTAGCAAGTTAAAAGAATTACCAAAAGTAGATATTCTTTATAGTTATGCAAATGATGGTAGTGGTGTTGCAGCAAAAGCTTTGTTTGAAAATGGAACTAAAGGTATAGTTGTAGCTGGAACAGGTGCCGGTAGTATTCATGATTATCAAAAAGATGTGTTGAAAGAATTGCTTAAAAAAGGTCTTAATGTAGCGGTAAGCTCACGTGTAGTAGCTGGTAGAGTTGCAGTAAGTGATGCTGATGCAAAACTTGGTTTCATTGATACAGGCGATATGAGTCCTCAAAAAGCTAGAGTATTATTAATGCTTGCTCTAACTAAAACAAGCGATCCTAAGAAAATTCAAGAATATTTCTTAAAATACTAAAACCTTTAACACCCAAATGCTACAATAACATTTGGGTGAGTTTTTCAATCAAAATCTTACTTAATTAATCACAAGGATATTAAATGAAACAATATGAAAGTTATAAATGCCAAAAATGTGGCAATGAAGTAGAAGTACAAAATGTAGGTGGTGGAAAGCTTAGCTGCTGTGGTCAAGAAATGGAGTGTGTTACTAAAGATCTAACAGCTGTAAATTTAATGAAAGCTTTTGCGGGTGAGTCTATGGCAAGAAATAAATATGATTTATTTGCAGATATTGCTCAAGAAGAAGGTTGGCATGCTATTGCAAAACATTTTAGAGAAGCTGCAGAAAATGAAAAATGGCACGCAAGAGCTGAGTTTAAAGCTTATCATGAATTAGTAGATGGTAAAGCTTTAGAAGAAACTGCTAAAAATTTAATCTGCGCAGCAGAAGGTGAAAACTATGAGCATACTACTATGTATCCAAATTTTGCAAAAATCGCAGAAGATGAGGGTAAAAGAAATATAGCAAGATTATTTACAGCTATTGGTAAAGTAGAAATTGAGCATGAAAGAGAATATCTAGCGCTTAAAAAAATGCTTGAAGAAGAAGATTTCTTTAATTCAGAAGTAGAAGAATTATGGGTTTGTGAAGTTTGTGGGCATATACACCGTGGTAAAAAAGCACCAAATGCCTGTCCTTTATGTAAAGCTCCAAAAGAATACTTTAAACGCGAATTTTTAGGATAATTTTAAAAACCTTGATAAAAATGATAAAATATTTTATTTTTATCAAGGTCTAATATGCAAATTCTAATTCATCCTTTTGAACCTTTTTTTGATGAAAACTCAAAAGTTTTGATACTAGGTTCTTTTCCATCTATTAAATCAAGAGAAGAAAATTTTTATTATCAACATAGCAAAAATCGTTTTTGGCGTATTTTTGAAATATTATTTAAGTGTGAGTTAAAAACAGTGCAAGATCAAAAAGTTTTTTTAAAAGCAAATCATATAGCACTTTGGGATGTTATAGCAAGTTGTAAGATAAAAAATTCAGATGATAAAACTATTTCTTATGCTAAAGCAAATGATATAAATATTATTTTAGATAAGGCAAATATAGAAAAAATTTGTGTATTAGGTAAAGTTGCAAGTAAATATTTTAGCAAATTTTATCCTGAGCAAGAATTTTTTGAACTTCCTTCAAGCTCTCCTGCTAATATGAATTATTCTTTAGAAAATTTAGTAGAAAAATATAGCATTATAAAGGAAAATAATGGCTTTAGTTGGAGTAGATGAGGCTGGGCGTGGGGCTTTAGCTGGAGATATGCATATAGGAGCTTGCAAGCTTTTAAAAAATATTGATGGTTTGGCTGATTCTAAAAAATTAAGTGCAAAAAAAAGAGAAAAGTTATATGAGCAAATTCTTTATCATTCAAATTTTTTGATTCTTGCTTTTTCACCTTTACAAATTGATACTTTAGGGCTTAGTCAGTGTTTGCAACTGGCTTTAAAAATCATTAAAAAACATTTTGGTGAAGATGAGATTTTATATGATGGAAATTTAAATTATGGGGTTTTGGGTATTAAAACCATGATTAAAGCTGATATGAAAGTGCAAGAGGTTTCAGCAGCTAGTATTTTAGCCAAGGTAAGTCGTGATCAAAAAATGTATTATTTTTCTAAATTATATAATAATTATGACTTTGATAGACACAAAGGTTATGGCACAAAAGCTCATATAGAAAAGATTAAAGCATTTGGTTATTCGCCCTTGCACCGTAAAAGCTTTATGTTAAAGTGTTTTGAGAAAAGCTTATTTGATTAAATTGTGTGTTTTTTACACTTTTTATTTTGAATTTTACTTTCTTTTAAAAATAATAGAATGTTTTAATATTTGAAATATTATTATTAAGATAAAAAAATATATTTAAAAAATATTTTTTTAATAATTATTTATTAAAAATAATAATATTAGTTAAAATTGCTATATGTTTTAAGAAAAATTAATTTTTTTCTATTATAGTAATATAAAAACATTTCAAGGGGTATTATGTCTTTACTTTTAAGCGAGCTAAAGATTGGAAAATTTTATGTAAAAAATCGCATTGTAATGCCCCCTATGGATATGTATGAAACACAAGTTTTAGATGGTAAGATTAATCAATTTCACTTGATACATTATGGAGCTAGAGCTTTGGGTGGTGTTGGGCTTATCATAGTGCAAACTTGTGCGATCAATGAAAATGCAAAAATTGCTGATAATGATATAGGTCTTTGGGGAGATTTTCAAATTCAAGGACACAAAGAGCTTGTTGAGCTTTGCCATCATTTTGGTGCTAAAATTGCCATTCAGTTAAATCACAGTGGCCGTAAAAACTCGTGTAAAGATGCCATATCAAAAGCTCCAAGTAATATAGCTTTTAGTGAAAAATTTTCCAAACTTCATGTTTTAAGTAAAGATGAAATTTTACAAATAGAGCAAGAATTTATTCAAAGTGCCAAAAGAGCCAAGGAAGCAGGTTATGATGCAGTAGAGCTTCATAGTGCTCATGGGTATTTGCTTAGTTCGTTTTTATCACCTTTATCAAATCAAAGAGATGATGAATATGGTGACGGTTTTGAAAATAGAATACGTCTTTTGTGTAATATTATTAAGCGTATAAAAAAAGAAGTTGATATTGCTTTATTTGTAAGAATTTCAGCCACAGAATGGCAAGAGGGTGGTTGGAGTTTAGAAGATAGCAAAAAACTTGCCTTGATTTTAGAAAAATTAGGGATTGATATGCTGGATGTTTCAGCAGGAGGAAATATCAATAAACCTTCTTTAATGCCAAATATAGCACCACTTTACCAAGCTCCTTATGCTAAAGCCTTAAAAGAAGTTGTTAAAATTCCTGTATCTTGTGTGGGTCTTATAAATAGCGCTAGTGAAGGTGAGGCTTTGCTTTTGGGTGAGGTGTGTGATTTGGTTTGTTATGGTAGGAAATTACTAAGAAATCCAAATTTTGCTAATGAAGTCGCAGTTGCTTTAAATGAAAGAGAAAAAATTATGCCAAATTATACTAGAGCATATTTGTAAAATAATAAAAAAAGTTTTTTAGGTAAAAGCTTTTTTTATTATTTTTTACAAGGAGAAAATGTGGATAATCTTAAGTGGAATTCTTTTGATACGCGTTGGATGCTTTCTCTTTTTGGGACTGCAGTTGGTGCGGGGATTTTATTTTTACCTATTAAGGCAGGTGTTGGTGGTTTTTGGCCAGTTGTTGTAATGGCTTTGATTATTTTCCCAATGGTATATTTAAGTCATAGGGCTTTAAGTCGTTTTGTGTGCCAAGCAAATGGTAATGATAAAGACATTACTCATGCGGCTGAAGAGTATTTTGGTAGAAAAGTAAGTATTTTTATTTCTGTGCTTTATTTCTTTGCAATTTTTCCAATTTGTTTAGCATATTGTGTAGGTATAACTAACACTTTTGAGAGTTTTATTTATAATCAATTCTTGCCACTTTTAGATCCAAATGGCTCTTTTGCAAATGCAATTAGCGCTATGTATCAAACAAGTGTTAATGAGCAAGGAAAAACTATAGTTAATTTACTTCCTTTTTATAGAGCGCTTTTTGCTTTTGTTTTAGTAAGTATTTTTATGCTTATTATGCTTTTTAGTGAAGAATTAATCACTAAAGTATGTGAATGGCTTGTGTATCCTTTATGTGCTATTTTATTTTTATTTTCTTTATATCTTATCCCACAATGGTCGTTTGAAAGTTTTAGCGCTATTCCTGGGACAAAAGAATTTATCACTATAGTATGGCTAACTTTACCAGTTTTAGTATTTTCATTTAATCACTCACCAGCGATTTCTACTTTTTCTTTAAGTGTAAAAAGAGAATATCCTGAAAATTCGGTACAAAAAGCAAATCAAGTATTGTTTAGAACTTCTGTAATGTTGCTTGTCTTTGTTATGTTTTTTGTGGTATCTTGCGTGCTTTCTTTAACTCCTGCAGAACTTGCTGAAGCTAGAGCGCAAAACATACCTGTGCTTTCTTATTTTGCTAATAAGCTTGACAATCCATTTATTTCTTATGGTGGTCCATTAATCGCATTTTTAGCAATTTCTAGTTCTTTCTTTGGACATTATTTTGGTGCTAGAGAGGGTGCTTATGGTATAGTTAGAAAATGTTGTAAATTGGCAGGCAATGAAAACCCTGATTTGAAAAAAATAGCAGTTTACTCAACCTTAGTAATGTATATAATTATGTTGATTACTGCTTATGTAAATCCAAGTATTTTAGGTTTTATTGAAAGCTTAGGCGGTCCAATTATTGCTGCGATTTTATTTTTAATGCCTATGATTGCAATTTATACTGTTTCTAAAATGAAAAAATTCCAAAACAAAGCTTTGGATGCATTTGTATTTATCACAGGTGTTTTGACAATCATTACTGTAATTTATACTTTTTAAGGTGCTAGTGAATGAGTAGTAATTTAAGTATATTTAAAGTCGGTGTTGGTCCTTCATCTTCTCACACTTTAGGGCCAATGCTAGCGGGTAATATGTTTTGTGAAAAAATCAAAGATAAAATCACGCAAATTACAAAAATTCAAATCAGACTTTATGGTTCTTTATCGCTTACTGGTAAAGGCCATTTAAGTGATAAGGCTATTATATGGGGCTTGAGTGGCTTAAGGGCAAAAGAACTCAATGCTGCTTTGCAAGATCGTGTGTTTAATAAAATTTTACAAGATAAAATTTTGGTTTTAAATGCTCAAAAAGAGTTAAATTTTGATTATGATAAAGATTTGATTTTTGAAAAAGACTTTTTACCTTTGCATGAAAATGGGTTAAGAGTAAGTGCTTATGATGAAAACGGAGAAATCATTGCTGAAGAAATTTATTATTCAGTGGGCGGTGGTTTTGTTATGAGTGAAGCTGAGCTTCAAAAACATAAAGATGGGGTTTGTGAGCAAAAACATACTAAATTAGAACTTGATATTAACAACGCAAGCGATGCTTTAAGAATTTGCGAAGAAAAATCATGGGATCTAGCAAAACTTTCTTATGAATATGAGCTTCAATTTCACACTAAAGAAGAAATTAGAGCTTATTGTTTAGAAATTTGGGAAGTGATGCAAGAAGTTTATTATAATGGTATTCACCCAAACTCAGATTTCCTTCCAGGAAATTTACACTTAAAACGCCGTGCTAAAGGGCTTAATGAGCGTTTGGCTATGACAAGTGATCCTTTGGGGATTATTGATTTTATTTCTTTATATGCTATTGCTATTGCAGAGGAAAATGCAAGTGGAGCTAGAGTGGTAACTGCTCCAACTAATGGAGCATGTGCTGTTGTGCCTGCTGTAATGCTTTATCTTAAAAACCATACGGTTGGTTTTAATGATGAAAAGGCTATTAATTTTTTACTTACTGCTATGTTAATAGGCTCTTTTTATAAGAAAAATGCAAGCATAAGTGGTGCTGAAGCTGGCTGTCAAGCTGAAATTGGTAGTGCAAGTTCTATGGCAGCAGGAGCTATGGCTACTGTGATGGGTTTTGATGCAAAGATAGCTTGTAATGCTGCTGAAATTGCAATGGAGCATCATTTGGGGCTAACTTGTGATCCAGTAAGTGGTTTAGTGCAAATTCCTTGCATAGAAAGAAATGCCTTTGGAGCAATCAAAGCTATTTCGGCTGCTAGAATGGCAATGAGTAGAAAATCAACTCCAAAAGTAAGTCTTGATGAGGTCATAAAAACTATGTATGAAACCGGCAAGGATATGAACTCAAAATACAAAGAAACTTCTTTAGGTGGCTTAGCTACCAATCTTACAAGTGTATGTTAAAACCTTAAGTTTTAGAACTTAAGGTTTTTCCTTAAAGCTTTTAAAAGCGCATAAATGCTAAATTTTTAAAAATTTTAAGGAAAATGTAAATGATAGAAATCAAAAAACCAGCAGAGATAGAAAAACTACGTAAAGCAAATGAGCTTGTAGCTAGAACGCTTGATTATCTAGAGGGTATTATAGTTCCAGGTATGAGTTTAAAAGAAATTGATATTAAAGCGGAAGAATTTATACTTGATCATGGTGCAAAACCATCTTTTAAAGGTTTGTATGGTTTTCCAGGCAGTATTTGCATCTCGCTTAATCAAGCTTGTATTCATGGTGTGGGTGATGAGCGTATTTTAAAAGAAGGTGATATTTTAGGTCTTGACGTGGGTACTTGTATAGATGGATATTATGGAGATGCAGCAAGGACTATACCTATAGGTAAAATTTCAGCTACCGATGAAGCATTAATTGCTTGTGCTAAAGATGCTTTGTATTATGCTATAGATATTATCAAAGAGGGTATGCGCTTTAAAGAGCTTTCTTGTGAGCTTGGTGAGTTTATCGCCAAAAGAGGTTTTGTGCCTTTGAAAGGTTATTGTGGTCATGGTATAGGCAAAAAGCCACACTGTGAGCCTGAAATTCCAAATTATTTAGAACCAGGTGCTAGTGCAAAAAGTGGCCCTAAAATAAAAAATGGCATGGTATTTTGCATAGAGCCTATGGTATGTCAAAAAGATGGTACACCGGTGCATTTAAAAGGTAATTGGGAAGCAGGAAGCAAAGATGGTTTAAATGCAGCCCATTATGAGCATTGTGTTGCTATTATAAATGGTAAGGCGGATATTTTATCTAAGTAAGAAAGTTTAATCTTTCTTACTCGAATGTTTTTAATTTTTCTGAAAGTTTGGAAGCATTTTCTAAAACATCTTGTGAAATTTGTGTTAAATCAAGGGAATAATTTTTAACACAATTTGCAAGCTCAGTTACTTTTTCTATATTTTGTTCTAGTTCATTCATTTTAGCTTTTGATTCATCGCTTTTTTCTTCCATGATTTTAGTAGAATGGATACTTGTTTTTAATTTTTCTATAGAAATTCCAACCTCGCCTTGCAAGATATTAGCTTTATTAGAAGTATCATTCATAGACTGATGAATTCCATCCATCAAGCTTTTATTGTCATTGATTTGTTGTACTATAGTTCTTACGGTTGTTTCTATGGCAACTAAAGATTTTGTAGTTTTATCTGCTAGATTTCTAACTTCATCTGCAACAACAGCAAAGCCACGTCCATGTTCGCCTGCACGTGCTGCTTCAATAGCTGCATTTAGTGCAAGTAAGTTGGTTTGATCAGCTATATCTTTTATGGTTGTAGTAACTTCTACTATGCTATCAGCACTTTGCACTAGCATATCCATAGCACTTAAGACACTTTGTTCTTTTTCGCCACTTAATAATATAAGCTCTACTAATTCTTTAAGCGTTGTTTCAACTTCTCCCATCACTTCTTGCATATCATACATATCTTTTATGGTATTTTTAGCTAGGTTTTGAGTTAAGTCTATATGGCTTTCTAAAACAGAACTTATCTCGTACACATTAGAAATTTGTTCATGTTGTAAAAGCGAGCTTTGCTGTAAAACTTCAGCATTTTGAGAAAGTTTTTGTGAGCTTTTGTGGCTTGAATTTGCAGTTTGTATAGCTTCTAAAACTGAATTTTGTACTATTTGTATAAAAGAGTTTATATAACCAGCGCTTGTAGCTAATTCACTTTTTTTGTCAATATCTAATCTTGCACTTAAATTTGCATGTTCACCTGCCAAATTTGCACTTAATTTTTCTAGTAAAGAAATAGGTATAATTACTTTTTTTAATGTCAGCAATATAAAAAACACCAATACAGCTAAAATAAATAAGAAAATTCCTATAGCGGTGTAAAGATTATATTTGTTGTTAAGATTAATTTCTTGGGCAATTAAATTTTTATGAGTAATGATTTCTTTTTGTAGTTCTTGGTCAAGAAAACTTTGAGAATTATCTTTTAAAACTTTTATTTGACTTAGTATCATTTTACAATGCGTGGTAAAAAGCCCAAATAAATCTTGTGGTAGTTGCGAACCTTTTGTATTTAAATTTGCTACTAAATTTTGGAGACGATTTTGCGCTAAAGGCTCTAGTATATCCATAGTTCCTATAATGCTTAATATATCTCCTGTGTAATCTATTTGTTTGGCTTCTTGAGTATTGAGTGCTATTTGATTTGTTTGCTTGATGATTTCTTGTTGAATTTCATAAAGATAAAGTTTTGAATTTATAGCAATAGAATTAGCTGATTTAAAATGTTGTAATTGAGTGTTTTTTTTCTCAAAAATTGTTTGTATTTTTTTGATGTCTATTTTATTAGATTGCAGGATTGCTAAAGTGTTTTCAAATTCTTGCACTAAAGCAACACTAGTATCATAGTTTTGCAAGTTGAGTTTATTTTTAAAAATCTCATCTATTTTGGTATCTAGAATTTCTAATTTTTGAAATGAACCCATGATGAGTGAATTTCTTTTTGTAGTGTTATAGGTATTAAAAATAAACAAAGTCAAAGTTAAAAGCAATATCAAAACCACTACAGATAAAGTAATAAATTGCTTTAAAAAAGAAAAAGATTTTTTATTTGAGTGGATCATGGTATTCCCCTGTTAAAGAATTTAAAAATGCAACTATATCATCAACTACATCTTGTTCTAAAAATTTACCAAGTTGATAATATGCCATAAATTGTACACAAGCATCAAGAGTTGGCATAGAGCCATCGTGAAAATAAGGAGCAGTTTTAGCTATATTTCTAAGACTTGGGACTTTTACTACAAATTGATCGTGGGGATCTTGAGTGATTTCATAGCGCCCTTTCCAGTTTGTTCCATTATCATAAGGCACAAATACCCCCATTTTTTGATACATATTGCCACCTATATTTTGCCCTTGATGACATGCTATGCAACCATTTGATAGAAAGGCGTTATAGCCTCTTTTTGCTTGCTCGCTTATAGCATTTTTATCGCCCTTTAAGTAGCGATCAAAAGGTGAATTTGGAGTGAGTAAGGTTTTTTGAAATTCAGCTAAGGCATGTGTTATGTTATCAAAGGTTATTTCCCCATAAAGTCTTTTAAATTCTTTTTCATAAGCTTCATTAGCTTTTACTATTTGTACAACTTCTTCGGTATCTTTTAAACCCATTTCCTTTGGATTTAGTAAAGGATGTTTAGCTTGATCTTGCAAGTCTTTTGCATTGCCTCTCCAAAATTGTGCTAGATTGAAAACAGCATTAAAATTTGTAGGTGTGTGAAACGGTTCATCTATTATACCATTGACACCTATTGAAAAGGTTTTATTGTCTGTTCCAAAATTTGTGATATCATGACAGCTATTGCAAGATACTTTTTTATCTTTGGATAAACTTGTATCCATATAAAGTTTTTTTCCTAAAATAGCTTTTTCTTTATTATAAGGTATGCTTTCTGGTAAGGGTGTGATCATTTCAAGTGCTAAAAGTGGCAGTAAAGAAAATATTAAAATAATAAAAATTTTCATTATCATTTTCCTTTTTCTAAAATTTTTTTTAATTATAACATTAAAGTCTTAATCTTTATATAAGTAAGCAAGATAATCAGAAGTGTTATTAGATGATAAAAATATAAATAGAAATTTCATCATATAAAAAAGTATTTTTAGATTTTATAGTTAATAGAATGTAATGCGAATATAATTTAAGGTGGAAAGTCATATGTTGTATTACTTAGAAAAAGAAATTCCGTAAAATAGATATTTCATTTAAAATTTTACACATTAAAATAGCCAAGGTATTAATACCACCAAAAACATGTAATTAAAGTAAAGTATATATTTAAAAATATAAAATTTTGTATCATAGAAATAAAAATAAAGAAGTATGAAAAGCTAAATTTTATTACAAATATGTTAAACAAAATTTATTAACCCAAATTCTAGTAAGAAATGTTTTAAAGGATAAACATTTCAGATATAAAATTTGGTATAGACAAAATAAGTATGGTTAAACAATCTGTAAAATCTATGTAAAAACATAGAAATGATGATGTCTAAATAAATATTTTTTCTTTAAAGTGTTTTTAAGGAAATTTTATAAATCATTTTATTGAAAATAGGTGTGTCTTCTAGAAATATTTGTTTAAGATATTATAGAAATAATAATAAAATCCTGCTTATAGCAAACGAAATAAACATATTCATAATTAATTCTTGATTAAAAAGCATTAATTACTAATACAAGAAATACATCCTAAAAGAATTCCAAAAGCAATAGAAGTGTTTAGTGCTGATATAAAGGCTATCTTTTTCATCGAGTATGTGTTTTTATGCAAATATACAAGCACCTATAAACTCTTTATCTAGGGATGTGTTTTTAAAATACTTGAAAAATTTCTTAAAATATTTTTTAGTAAAAAAGATAAAAATTATAAAGTCATAAAAAATTCTAAGATCCTGTATATTAAAGAATATAAGAAAATATTTTATAATCACTTTTTAACTTTATTGACATTTGAATACTTTACTTTTTGTGGTGATTTTTGTAGTATATAGTAAAAAATATTAAAAATTTAAAAAGAAAATTGTGTTAAAATAATAGTTTTGTATTTTATATAGAAAGGAGAATGCATTGGCAAAAGATGATATTATCGAAATTGATGGTAATGTAATTGAAGCTTTACCTAATGCAACTTTCAAAGTTGAATTAGATAATAAACATGTGATACTTTGTCATATTGCAGGTAAAATGCGTATGCATTATATTAGGATTATGCCTGGTGATAGAGTTAAAGTAGAGCTAACGCCTTATAGTCTTGATAAGGGTCGTATTACATTTAGATACAAATAAGTCTAAGTTGTTTAAAAGCAAAAGTAAAGTATAATTAGCACTTTTGCAGAAATTGCAATAAAACTGTATGAAGAAGTATTTTCAAAATCACCACTTATTTTGAAAATAGTTGGTTGCTCTAAAAACCTGGTGCAGTTGTAAAAAAAGTGGAATTTACAATAATAGGAGTAAAGCATGAAAGTTAGACCATCTGTTAAAAAGATGTGTGACAAATGCAAAGTAGTTCGTCGTAAAGGCGTAGTTCGCATTATTTGCGAAAATCCAAAACACAAACAAAGACAAGGATAATTTATGGCTCGTATTGCAGGTGTGGATTTACCAAAGAAAAAAAGAATTGAATATGGCTTGACTTATATTTATGGTATAGGTTTGCATACTTCAAGAAAAATCTTAGATAAAACAGGAATTTCTTATGATAAAAGAGTTCATGAGCTAAGTGAAGATGAAGCAGCAGCTATCCGTAAAGAAATTCAAGAAAACTACATGGTTGAGGGTGATCTTAGAAAACAAGTTGCTATGGATATCAAAGCATTGATGGATCTAGGAAGCTTTAGAGGCTTAAGACATAGAAAAGGCTTACCAGTTCGTGGTCAAAAAACAAAAACAAATGCCAGAACTAGAAAAGGTAAGAGAAAAACCGTTGGTGCAAAATCATAAGGATAGAAAATGGCAAAAAGAAAAGTAGTTAAGAAAAAAGTAGTTAAAAAAAATATAGCTAAAGGTATAGTTTATATCAGTGCAACATTTAATAATACTATGGTTACTGTAACTGATGAAATGGGAAATGCTATCGCTTGGAGTAGTGCAGGTGGTTTAGGATTTAAAGGTTCTAAAAAATCAACTCCTTATGCAGCACAACAAGCAGTAGAAGACGCTTTAAATAAAGCAAAAGAGCATGGCATTAAAGAAGTAGGTATTAAAGTACAAGGACCAGGAAGTGGTCGTGAGACAGCGGTTAAGAGTGTAGGTGCTATGGAAGGTATTAAAGTAACTTTCTTAAAAGATATTACCCCATTAGCTCATAATGGTTGTAGACCACCAAAACGTCGTCGTGTCTAAGAATAAGATATAAGATTTAGGAGAATTATAATGGCAAGATATAGAGGACCAGTAGAGAAATTAGAAAGACGACTTGGCGTAAGTTTGGCAATGAAAGGCGAAAGAAGATTAGCAGGTAAAAGCGCTTTAGATAAACGCCCTTACGCACCAGGTCAGCATGGACAAAGAAAAGCTAAAATCAGCGAATACGGACTTCAATTAAGAGAAAAACAAAAAGCTAAATTTATGTATGGTGTTAGTGAAAAACAATTTAGAAGATTATTTAGTGAAGCTGCTAGAAAAGATGGCAACACCGGTGCACTTTTAATTCAGCTTTTAGAACAAAGACTTGATAATGTTGTTTATAGAATGGGTTTTGCTACAACACGTCGTTTTGCTAGACAACTTGTAACTCATGGACATATTTTAGTAAATGGTAAAAGAGTGGATATTCCTAGTTATAGAGTAGAAGCAGGCCAGAAAATTGAAGTGATTGAAAAAAGCAAAAACAATCCTCAAATTTCAAGAGCGATCGAACTTACTGCTCAAACTGGTATAGTTGCTTGGGTTGATGTAGAAAAAGATAAAAGATTTGGAATTTTTACAAGAAAACCTGAAAGAGAAGAAGTTATCATTCCAGTTGAGGAAAGATATATCGTTGAGTTGTACTCTAAATAATAAAGGTTTTTGATATGAGACATATTACAACTTCTGCTTATACACCAACAGAGTTTAGTATTGAAAATATCAGTGATACAGTAGCAAAAGTAAGTGCATGGCCTTTTGAAATCGGCTATGCTATTACTTTGGCGCATCCTTTGCGTCGTTTGCTTTATTCAAGCACAGTAGGTTTTGCTCCAACAGGAGTTAAAATCAAAGGCGTAGCACATGAATTTGATAGTATGCGTGGTATGCTTGAAGATGTAGCATTGTTTATTATCAATCTAAAAAAATTAAGATTTAAACTAAAAACAGATTCTGAAAAAGAAATCGTAACCTTTAGTTTTAAAGGACCAAAAGAAATTTGCGGAAAAGACTTAGACAATGAAGTTGTTGAAGTTGTGAATGCAGATAGCTATCTTGCAACGATTAATGAAGATGCGGATTTAGAATTTACTTTAATCATTGAAAAAGGTATAGGTTATGTGCCTTCTGAAGAAATTCAAAATTTCTTAGATCCTGAATTTATAGCACTTGATGCATTCTTTACTCCGGTAAAACATGCGGTTTATGATATAGAAAAAGTGCTTTTTGAAGATAATCCAGATTATGAAAAAGTTGTTTTTACAATCACAACCGATGGTCAAATTTCACCAAGTGATGCTTTTAAAAATGCTTTAGAAGCAATGTATAAACAATTATCGGTGTTTGATAAAATCACTAATGCACAAAGCGTTGTAAGAAGTCAAACACCAAATAATGAAGTAGAACATGTAAAATTACTTCAAAATATAACTGAGTTAAATTTAAGTGCAAGAAGTTTTAACTGCTTAGAAAAAGCAAATGTGGTTTATATCGGTGAGCTTGCTTTAATGAGTGTTAGTGAACTTGCAGATTTAAAAAATCTTGGTAAAAAATCTTTAGATGAGATTAAAAGCGTAATGGAATCTATAGGTTTCCCTATAGGAAATTCAAAACTCAGTGATAGTGCAAAAGAAACGCTAAAGAAAAAAATTACAGAATTAAAAGCACAAAATGAAGGATAATCAATGAGACATAGACATGGATATAGAAAGTTAGGTCGCACTTCTACTCATCGTGCAGCCTTATTAAAAAACCTTACCATTGCTATTATTAAAGCAGGTAAAATAGAAACAACATTACCTAAAGCAAAAGAATTAAGAGGTTATGTTGAAAGATTGATCACTCGTGCAAGAAAAGGTGATTTCAATGCTCACAGAGCAGTTTTTGCTAGCTTACAAGATAAAGAGGCTACAAACAAACTTGTAACAGAAATCGCACCTAAATTTGCAGATAGAAACGGTGGTTATACAAGAATTATTAAAACAAGAATTCGCCGTGGCGATGCTGCAGAAATGGCTTTCATCGAATTCGTAGCTTAATTTTTAGCCTTTTTAAAGGCTAAAACTTCTTATTTTTATTTATTTACTTACTATTTTTTGTATTTTTATCCATTTTTTGCTACTATTAATCTTTTAACTACAAAAAAGGAAAAAAATGCAAGAAAATTCAAGATTACGCATAGCTATACAAAAATCAGGTCGTTTAAGCAAAGATTCTATTGCCTTGCTTGAGTCTATAGGTGTAAAACTTCGCATACACGATCAAAGCTTGATTGCTTTTTCTACAAATCTACCTATTGATTTACTTAGAGTAAGAGATGATGATATACCAGGATTAATTTTTGATGGAGTGGTAGATCTTGGTATAGTTGGAGAAAATGTTTTAGAAGAAAATGAGTTAGAAAGAAAATCAAAAAACGAAAATGCAGATTTTATCATGCTTAAAAAGCTTGATTTTGGTGGGTGTCGTTTGTCTTTAGCATTGCCAGAAAATAGCGAGTATAAAGGTATAGAAAGTTTTAAAAATTTACGCATAGCAACTTCTTATCCACAGCTTTTAAAGCGCTTTATGGAAGAAAATAACATTCCTTATAAAACTTGTATGCTAACAGGCTCAGTTGAAGTAGCACCAAGTGCAAATTTAGCTGATGGAATTTGTGATTTAGTTTCAAGTGGTGCTACTTTAAAAGCAAATGGACTTAAAGAAGTTATGGTAATTTATAAGTCAAAAGCTTGTATTATCCAAAGAAAAGAAAGTTTAGCTCCACACAAACAAGAATTAATCGATAAATTACTCATTAGAATTCATGGAGTTATGCAAGCAAGAGAGTCAAAATACATCATGTTGCATGCTCCTATTGAAAAGCTAGAAAAAATTACAGCTTTATTACCAGGTGTTGAAAAACCTACGATTTTACCTTTAGAAAATGATAAAGCTAGAGTGGCATTACATATGGTAAGTCAAGAAAATTTATTTTGGGAAACTATGGAAGCTTTGAAAAAAGAAGGTGCAAGTGCGATTTTAGTTTTACCTATTGAAAAAATGCTCTCTTAAAGGATAAAAATGCAAATACTTGATTTTGAAAAATTAAACCAAAGCGAACAAGAATTAGCACTCAAGCGTCCTGCTATAAGCGCTAATGCACAGGTTAAAACCATAGTAGAACAAATCATTGAAGATGTTAAGATAAATGGCGATGCAGCTTTAAAACAAATGGCTATAAAATTTGATAAAGTAGAGTTAAATTCCATCAAACTAAGTGATGAAGAGCTTAGTAATTTAGCAGAGCAAATTGATGATGAGTTAAAACAAGCTATCAAAATAGCTTATGAAAATATCTATAAATTCCACAAAGCTCAAGAAAGCCAAACTATAGAGGTTCAAACCTTTGAAGGAGTAACTTGTAAGGTGTTAACAAGAGCCATTGAAAAAGTAGGGCTTTATATACCAGGAGGCTTAGCACCGCTTTTTTCAACTGCACTCATGCTAGCTATCCCTGCTAAAATTGCAAAATGCAAATTCATAGCCTTAGCTTCCCCAGCACCATTGCACCCTGCCATTGCTTTTGTGGCAAAACTTTGCGAAGTTGATGCAGTGTATCAAATAGGTGGAGCAGGAGCCATAGCAGCGCTTGCTTATGGAACGCAAAGTGTGCAAAAAGTAGATAAAATTTTTGGCCCAGGAAATGCCTTTGTAACTGAAGCCAAAAAGCAAGTTAATAATCATGGAGTAGCTATTGATATGCAAGCAGGCCCTTCTGAAGTGTTAGTTTTAGCAGATGAGTTTGCTAATGCTAAATTTATAGCTTCAGATTTACTCTCGCAAGCTGAGCATGGAGCAGATTCTCAAGCGATTTTAGTTTGCACAAGTGAAAAACTAGCCAAAGAAGTAGATAGTGAAGTTGCTTTACAGCTTGAAAAATTCTCGCGTAAAGAAATTGCTTCAAAATCTTTAGCGCACTCTAAAATCATTCTTGCAAAAGATATAAAACATGCTATAAGTATTTCAAATGACTATGCACCCGAGCATTTGATCATTCATACACAAAATCCATCTAGCTTGCTTGATGATATTATGCATGCAGGTTCGGTATTTTTAGGTGAGTATTCTCCAGAATCTATGGGAGATTATGCAAGTGGGACAAATCATGTATTACCAACTTATGGTTTTACTAAGTCTTATTCTTCATTAGGGCTTGCTGATTTTATGAAAAGAATGACTGTACAAGAACTTAGCAAAGAAGGCTTTAAAAAACTTGGGCCTGTTGTGGAAATTTTATCAGCAGCTGAAGGGCTTGATGGGCATAAAAATGCCGTGAGTTTAAGATTAGAAAGTCTAAAATGAGTGCAAAAATTTTATTTATCGATAGAGATGGCACACTCATTGATGAGCCAAAAGATGATTTTCAAATTGACTCTTTAGAAAAACTTGAGTTCGAAAAAGGTGCCATCAATGCACTTTTAAAGTTAAAAAATTTTGGTTTTAAATTTGTTATGGTGAGTAATCAAGATGGTTTAGGCACAAATTCTTTTCCTAAGGAAAATTTTGACAAGGCTCATGAAAAAATGCTAAGTGTTTTTCAAAGTTGTGGCATAGAATTTGAAGATATTTTTATATGTCCACATTTTGAGCATGAAAATTGCACCTGTAGGAAGCCAAAAACTGCCATGCTTGAAAACTATATCAAAAATAGACTTTATGATAAAAATAAAAGTTTTGTTATAGGCGATAGAGACAGCGATATGCTTTTGGCACAAAATCTTGAAATTCAAGGTTTAAAATATGACAAAAACGACTTTAACTGGGAACAAATTGCTGATTTTATTTTGCAAAATTACCGCAGTGCCTGCATAGAGCGTAATACCAAAGAAACTCAAATTCAAGTTAAAATAGCTTTTAATGAAAAAGCAAAAGCTGATATAAAAACAAATATCGCATTTTTTGATCATATGTTAGAGCAAATTACTACACATGCAAATATATCTTTAGAGGTAAAATGCAAAGGGGATTTAGAAGTTGATGAGCATCACAGCGTAGAAGATGTCGCACTTGCTTTGGGCGAGGCTATCAAAAGCGCACTTGATCAAAAAATAGGCATTGCAAGATATGGTTTTGTTTTGCCTATGGACGAGTGCTTGGCAAGTTGTGCGATTGACTTTTGTAATAGACCGCATTTAGTTTATAAGGCTAAGTTTAAAAAAGAAAAACTTGGAGAATTAAGCACAGAAATGATAGAGCATTTTTTCTACTCACTAAGCTATGCTATGGGTGCGAGTTTGCATTTAAAAGTTAAAGGCAAAAATGATCATCACAAGGCCGAAGGACTTTTTAAAGCCTTTGCAAGAGCTTTAAAAATGGCTATAAAAATAGAAAATGAAAACCTAGCAAGCTCAAAAGGAGTGATATGAAACTAGCTATTATAGATACAGGTTGTGCGAATTTAGCTTCTCTTGCTTTTGCACTCGAGCGTTTAGGGCAAAAAAGTATTATCACGCATGATTTAAAAGAACTCTCACAAGCAGATAAGCTTTTGCTTCCTGGGGTTGGCACAGCAGCTAAAGCAATGGCTAATTTACAAGCACTTAATTTAGAAAATTTTATCCAAACTACTACAAAACCACTTTTAGGTATTTGTCTTGGTATGCAAATTCTGGGTAACTTTTCAGAAGAATTACACCAAAAAACACTTGGCATTATGCCTTTTGATACACAAAAATTCCAAGAAAAAGCAAATTTTACTTTCCCGCATATGGGGTGGAATCAAGTCTTTAGCTCACATGAGCTTTTTAAAGGCTTAGATGGAGCTTATTTTTATTTTGTGCATAGTTATTGTGTGAGTTTAAATGAATACACCATCGCAGAGTGTGAGTATTCTACTAAATTTAGTGCAAGTTTAAACAAAGGCAATTTTTATGGCGTGCAGTTTCACCCTGAAAGAAGCGGCGAAGCGGGTGAAGTATTATTAAAAAATTTCATAAATATGTAGGTAAAAATGCAAACTCAAATCATTCCGGCATTAGACTTAATAGATGGCAAAGTGGTAAGGCTTTATAAAGGAGATTATACTAAAAAGCAAGAATACAGCTTTGATCCTTTAGCTAAATTTCAAGAGTATGAGGCTCAAGGCATTGCTTGGCTTCATTTGGTGGATTTAAGCGGTGCAAAAGATCCTAGTAAAAGACAACTAAAACTCATAGAAAACCTAGCTTCTAAAATCAAAGTAAATCTTCAAGTAGGTGGAGGAATTCGTACTAAAGATGAGGTTAAAGCTTTGTTTGATAGTGGTGTTAAACGCGTAGTTATAGGCTCCTTAGCGGTTAAAAACAAAGCCTTTACACAAGAGCTTTTGAGTGAATTTGGTGTAGAAAGTATAGTCTTAGCGCTTGATAGTGTTTGCGTTAAAGATGAGTTTTTTGTGGCTGTTGATGCATGGAGTAAAACAAGCGATGAAAAATTATTTGAGCTTTTAAATTTTTACAAAAATGTAAAGCACATTTTATGCACAGATATTTCTAAAGATGGCACGATGAGTGGAGCAAATATCACTTTATATAAAACTTTGCATGAGAAATTCCCACATTTACAAACCCAAGCAAGTGGAGGTGTGGCAAGCTTGGAAGATTTTAAAAAGTTAAATGGCATAGTAAGTGGTATCATCGTAGGTAAAGCCTTGCTTGATAAAGAATTTAGTATAAAGGAGGCAATGAGATGTCTAATAAACTAACTTATAAGGATTTGATTTTAGAAGTTTTAAAACATGCTAAAAAACCTTTAGGAGTAAATGAAATTTGGAAAGAAGCTTGTGATAAAGGCTTAGATAAAAAGCTTCCTAGTGTAGGACAAACACCTATAGCTACATTGGGCGCTAGAATTTATGTGGATATAAAAGAATTTCAAGAAAATTCTCTATTTATTAAAATAACAAAAAAACCTACTACATTTTGGTTAAGAGAAAGACAAAATGAGCTTTTGAATATTGATTTTTCAAATCAAACTGAAAAAGACTTAGAAAAACAAGAAAAAAACAAATTTTATGAAAGAGATTTGCATCCTTTACTTGTAAAATACTTATATGAAAATTCTGATTTTAGATTAAATTGCAAAACAATCTACCATGAAAAAAGTAAAAAAAGCGAAAGCGGTAAAGATAAATGGAACTATCCTGATGTAGTGGGGGTATATTTTCCCTATGATGATTATCAAAAAGAAACATTAGGACTTTTGGAAGGTCTTAAACAAAACAGCTATAAAATATTTTCTTTTGAACTTAAAATAGGTATTAATTTTTCAAATTTAAAAGAATATTATTTTCAAGCTGTTAGTAATTCTAGTTGGGCAAATGAGGGTTACTTGGTAGTATTAAAAGAAATCGATAGCGAGGTTTTAAGTGAACTTAGAAGGCTTAATCAAAGTTTTGGTATAGGTGTGATAAAGCTTGATAGTGAAGATATTTTAAATTCAAAAATTCTTCTTAATGCAAAAGAAAAAGAACTAGATATACAAACCATAGATATGCTTGTAGAAAAAAATGAAAATTTCAAAGATTTTATTGATGATATTAATAAACAAATAAAAGTTGGGGTAGAGGTAAAAATTCATGCAAAATTTGATGAGGTTAAGAATGATGATCAAATGCAAAAATATCTTAAAGAAAAGTGTATTTTGGAGAAATAAATGCTTGCAAAACGCATAATCGCATGTTTAGATGTAAAAGATGGTAGAGTAGTTAAAGGGGTGCAGTTTAAAAACCATGAAGATATGGGCGATATCATCGAGCTTGCTAAATTTTACTCACAAAATGGCATTGATGAGCTAGTATTTTATGATATAACTGCTTCAGCTAAAAATGAGCGCATTGATAGAACTTGGGTAAGCAAGGTAGCACAAAATATCTCTATACCATTTTGCGTTGCAGGAGGTATAAAAAGTGAAGATGACGCAAAAGAGCTTTTAGCAAATGGTGCTGATAAAATTTCTATTAATTCCCCTGCTTTAAATGATCCTGATTTAATCTCACGCCTTGCAAAAAGCTTTGGAGTGCAATGTGTAGTCGTAGGTATAGATACTTTTAAAGATGAAAACAACGAGCTTTTAGTCTATAAATACACTGGAGATGAGAGTAAATCTCATCATAGTGGTAAAAAAACACTAGAATGGATAAAGCAAGTATGTGAGCTAGGAGCGGGTGAAATCGTACTAAACATGATGAATCAAGATGGCATGAGAAAGGGTTATGATCTTGATCAGCTTGCTAAAGTTAGACAAATTTGTCCTGTGCCTTTAGTAGCAAGTGGGGGTGCAGGAGCTAAAGAGCATTTTTTAGACGCTTTTAAACTTGGTATTGATGGAGCTTTGGCAGCTTCTGTGTTTCATAAAAAACTTATAGATATTAAAGAATTAAAACTATTTTTAAAAGATCAAGGTATACAAATTCGCATTTAAAAGGAAAAGCTATGAAGATAAATGAAGAAGAATTTATAAAAAGTATTAGTTGGCAAAAGGTTAATAACCTTGTTCCTGTGATCATACAAGATTATCAAACTTGTGAAGTTTTAATGCAGGGCTTTATGAATGAAGAGGCATTAAGAGAAAGCTTCAAACACCAAAAAGTTGTGTTTTATTCACGCACTAAAGAGCGTTTGTGGATGAAAGGTGAGCAAAGTGGGAATTTTTTACATATTATAGATATGGGACTTGATTGCGATAGAGATTGTATTTTGATTTTAGTTAAACCTAGCGGAGCTACTTGTCACACGGGTGATACTTCTTGTTTTGAACAAACTTCCAAAAAAGCTGATTTTGTATTTTTATCGCGTCTTGAAAAGCTGATTAATTCACGTAAAAATACTTGCGCAAGTTCTTCTTACACAGCTGAGCTTTTTTCAAAAGGCACTAAACGCATAGCGCAAAAAGTAGGTGAAGAAGGAGTTGAAACGGCTTTAGCTGCTACTGTTAAAGACAAAGATGAGCTGATAAATGAAGCAGCTGATTTACTTTATCATTTAGAAGTGTTATTAGCTGATGCGGATTTGAGTTTAAATGATGTGATTGCTAAATTAAAAGAAAGAAATAAAAGTTAAGCGTGATTTCTCACGCTTAATTAAGCAATATTTTTGAAAAGATTCACTGACTATATCGAGTAATTTTAAAAAAACTTTACACATTAAAACCTAATTTTTAATTTATTTTCTATTTTTTAATTTCATTTTATTTGTATTTTTGGAACACTTATTGCTTTATCTTAGCTAAGCAATAGAAGATTGTGAGATATTCACAAAGCAATATTTTTTAAAGGATTTAATTATGATGAGATCTCTTTGGGCTGGGGTTTCAGGACTCCAAGCACACCAATACGCAATGGATGTAGAAGGTAACAATATAGCCAATGTTAATACATTTGGTTTTAAGTATTCTCGTGCGGATTTCTCAACGCTTATGAGTCAAACTTCTAAGATAGCTACAGCTCCAGATGGCAACCTAGGTGGTAAAAACCCTATGCAAGTTGGGCTTGGTTCAGGTGTAAATTCTACTACTAGAATTCACTCTCAAGGTAATATCCAAACTACAGATAAAAATACCGATATGGCTATTAACGGAGATGGTTTTTTCATCGTTTCAAATGATGGTGGTACTACTCAGTATTATACCCGTGCAGGGGATTTTAAAACGGATGCAGTAGGAAATTTCGTAGATAATAACGGCTATACTGTTCAAGGTTGGAATTATAATCAAGAAACAGGTCAAATTGACTCTTCAACTTCAGTAGGTGATATCGTGATCCCACCTGGTATGAGTATGCCTGCTAGACCAAGCTCTTCAGTAAAACTTACAGCGAATTTAGATAGTGGCAACACTTTAGGTGCTAATGCTTCCGCAAAAAGACCTATTTATGCACTAGATTCTACTCATGGTAGAAGAGATGATACAGGAACAGCGATAGATGAAAATGATACTGGCCATACTGAGTTTTATACCACTTCAAAAAGTGGAGCCCAAGTAACCGAAAAAGGTATAGATATGGGTGTAGTATTTAACGCTCAAGGTGAGGGTTTGAATTTAAGAGATGGACAAGGTATATGGGTAAGTTACAAAGAAGCAAAATGGACAAGCGATAAAGCATTTAATACAGATTTACCTGTAGATCAAAATAATTTTCAACCAAATACAGACTATACTTTTTGGGGCTTTACAGATACAAATGGAAATCAACAACCTGCAACTTTAGATATAGTTATCAATGGGGTGCAAATAACTGCAACAGGTGTTGGTAAAGATACTTTTTTAAATGCTATCAATGCTAAGACAGCAGAAACTGGTGTGGTGGCTTCTATAGTAGATGGTAAAATGACTTTTACTAATGATAATAGCACAGGAACTACAGCAAAATCTAAAAATTTAAATATCACTATAGGAGCTAATAATACAGCTGGTGAAACTATTCAAGTTGGTGATACTATTAATGATGCTACCCCTCCGGGACCAGGAAATGCTTTACTTGGAGGAGAAAATGGGCCAATTAGCGTAATCACAGCTCATGAGTACATTTATAGCTCAAATAATGTAGATATTGGCAATAATCCTACAAATGATCCTGACACTTGGCCTGATATGAATGGGCAAAGACTTTTTCATACTACTGAAGATTTAAGAGAGCTTTTACAAAGAGATGCTAGATATGCAGTGGATTATGATGGAAATGGTAAAAGAGAAGCTGTTGATGCAAATGCTGCTGTAGAAGTAGTAGTAGAAAGTGATGGTAGATTCAAAATTACTAATCCTAAAGAACCAAATGCTAAAGATATGACCTTTAAAGTTACAGGCTATTCTAATGAAACTAATAAAATCGCCACTAATGATAAATTCACAGCGATGTTTAGTGCGCTAGATGGAAATTTCAATGCAGGTAATAATGAAAAATATTCTCAAGACATGTATCTTTCAGCTCATACTGCTAGTATAGAAATTTTTGACTCATTAGGTACTAGACATGAGCTAACTGTGCAATTTACCAAACAAGCTAAAACAGCAGATGGTGGAGCTGAATGGTCTATCATCATCTCAGTGCCTGAGCCTGCAGAGATAAATTTTAGTGGTGATGGCGCTCCAGGAAACATAGTAGTAGGAAATTTAAGATTTGGTAATGATGGCTCGCTTCAAAGCTATACGCCAAATGTATTAAATTTCACCGGAAATAACGGCTCAAAACCAGATCAAGTTATAAAACTTGACTTTGGTACAACAGGTGGTTTTGATGGTTTAACAAGCTATGATAAAGACTCAGCTACCACTAAACAAGAAACTGATGGTTACACAGGTGGTAACTTAAAGCCAGATGCATTAAGAACCGATGAAAATGGTTATATTTATGGAGAATTTACAAATGGTAAAACTCTAGCTCTAGCTAAGGTTGCTCTAGCTACTTTTCCAAATAACATGGGTCTTGAAGAAATGGGTAATAACCTTTTCAAAGCAACTGCTAACTCAGGTAGTCCTACTATAGGTCATGCTGGCGAAGGTGGTAGAGGGGGCTTAAAAGGCTCAGCTATAGAAATGTCAAATGTGGATTTAAGTCGTGCATTAACTGAGCTTATCGTAATCCAAAGGGGTTATCAAGCAAACTCAAAAACGATTACCACAAGCGATCAGCTTTTAAATACTTTGCTTCAATTAAAACAATAATTCTAACCCAAGGTTTTAAAAACCTTGGGATCAAGCTTTACAAGGTTATCGAGGTAGCCTTGTAATACTTGATAGCCTTGAAGCCTTCAATCTATTGCTAACTCACTTCTTTCTTGCCTTAAGGAGTGAGTAGCATGATTTGCATATCGACAAGTTAAAATAAAAATTTATAAACTTGGATTTTTAAAATTTATCATTAATGGTTTTAGCCATTTGGTAGTTTCAAATACTTCTAGCTTATTGTTTTTAAATTCTAAGAGTTTTTTATAATTTTGAGTATTGTCAAAAATAGTAATGTGGTTACAGAATTTAGCAACGGTGTTAAAATTTTGTAAAGACTCGTAGTATCTTTTTTCTATAAGTTCTTCTTTTATATCATGCCCGCCTTTAGCCACGCGAATTTTAACTCTTTGCTTTGCCGTACTTGGAGAGTCTAGTCCGATGTAGTAAAGATTTATAGTGTAAGAATTTTTTTGTAGCTTTTTGAATAAAGATAAAATGCTAGTGCCACAAAGTGTGGTTTCTTGGTTAAAATCATAAGCTTTTTTGATATAGTTTTCACGCATTTTAATGACTATCCTTGAAGCTCTAAATTGATCTTCTTGATTTTTCCAGTCGCCAAAGCTACTTACGATTTCATCGATGTTGATTCTAAACCCAAAGTCTTTGTTTTTTTCAAGTTCATTATAATACAAGGTAGTTTTTCCACATCCTTCGGCTCCTGCAAAAATAGTAGCTATTTTTTTCATTAATAAAGCCTTTATTGATTGATGAGAAATTTTAACATAAATTGTTTATAAGTGTTTTGAAAATAAATATAAAGTTTTTTGAAAAAGGTTCGATATAGTCAGTGAATCTTTTCAAAAATATTGCTTAATTAAGCGTGAGAAATCACGCTTAACTTCTTTTTGATTTTATTTAACTTTCTTTTATTAATCAAACTCAGATAAGAAACCAAAGATAAAAATGTACAAGTTCCTAAAATAAGCGATAAAAATATAGGTGTATTAGCATTTAAAAGACTTACTAAAAATGCCATTACTCCTGCCATAGCAAATTGCGCTGCCCCTAAGAGTGCTGAAGCACTGCCTGCATTTTGTTTTGATCTTGCCATAGCTAAAGTGGTGGTATTTGGCAAGATAAAACCCAAACTTGCTATGATTAAACATAAAGGAATTTCAAAAGCCCAAAAACCTAGATCAAAAGTTGCCCCTAAAATGAGTAAAAAGGTTAAAAAGGTAATCATCATAAGCGCTCTTGGTAAAACATAATAAGGCGAGAGTTTAAGAACTATCCTTGCGTTTATATTGGCACATATAACAAAACTTAAAGCATTTGTACCAAAAAGGGCTGCGTATTGTTGAGGACTGAGTTCAAAAACACGAGTAAAAACAAAAGATGAGCCGGTTAAATAAGCAAAAAAACCTGCAAAGATTAAATTCCCACAAAGCAAATACACCACAAAACGACGATCTTTTAAGATTTTTTTGTAACTTTTTGCAACTTCTTTGTGATTGAATTTTTTACCTTGGGTGCTGAGGTTGCTTTCTTTTAGAGCAAAAATAACAAGCATAAATAAAATAAAACCTAAGATAAACAATGTCAAAAATATACTACGCCAAGAAAAAAACTCAAGTAAAATCCCACCAAAAGTAGGGGAAAGCATAGGAGCTAAAGAAGTAAAAACCATCATCAAAGCATAAACTCCTGCTGCTTCTTTAAGCTCAAAAACATCATTTACTATAGCTCTTGCTACAACTACACCCACACAACCTCCTAAGGCTTCAAAAAAACGCAAAGCTATAAAAGCATGAATGGAATCAACTAAAACACAAGCAATACTTGAAGAAATAAAAAGAAAAAGTCCTATATATAAAGGTTTTTTTCTGCCATATACATCACTTAATGGCCCATAAAAAAGCTGACCTAAAGAAAAGGCTATGAAAAAACTTGCAAGAGAAAGTTGAGTGTAAAAAGAATTTGTTTGAAAGCTTTTTTCTACCTCATTTAAAGCAGGCAAATACATATCAGTTGAAAGTGGTGCTATAGCAGATAAAAAGCCTAGTATAAAAATGAGTTTGAGTTTTTCAAAACCTTTTAGTTGAGTGCGTTTTTGCATAAAAAATCCTAAAATATTTTTTATCATTGTATATCAAAAAGTCTAAAATAAACAATAATTTACATTTTTTAAAGGCAAATAAGATAAAATTAAAATAAAAATAATCCAAGGAAAAGTTATGAATATGCCTTTTAGTGATGAGGAATTAATAGAGCCTGTAAAAGCAAGTCTAGCTAAAACTATGCATATTTTAGAAAATGATGGTGGTGGGCTTGATTTTTTAGGGGTTAAAAATGGTGTGGTTTATGTGAAGCTAACTGGAGCTTGCCATGGTTGTCCAGCTAGTGGGACGACTTTAAAATATGGCTTAGAAAAACAGCTTAAAATCGACATACACCCAGATATCACTATAGTAAATTTAGCAGGTGGGGAAAGCGAATTTGCAAAATTATAAAAAAATAGCCATAGAATGCTTTTATAAAAAAGATTTTAAAAATGCTAAGATGTATTTTTCTCTTGCTTATGAAAAGCGTAAAAATAAAAGACTTTTAACTTTTATTAATATTTGTGATTTGGCGTTAAAAAGCCCTGAGGAAGCCTTTGTGTTTTTTGAGTTTTTTATGCAAAATTATAAAAATACTAAAGTAGATAAAGATATTGAAAAACTTATTAATCTTAGTCAAAGTGTGCAGTTTGAAGAAGATAGTGAAGACTTTGAGGGTTTGAGTTATCAAGATTTTTTACTGAGTGAAGCAAAAGTTGGGTTTAAACAAGCTTTAGAAAATGTTATAATATCAAATAAACTTATCATTAATGATAAAGAAGATTTTGTGGATTTTTTAGAAAAACTTTTAGAGCATGGTTATAAAGATATGCTTGTAGCTTATATGGAAGATGTTTCGGTACATTTTTATTCTAATTATAGATTTATCAAGCTTAGCGAGAAAATCAAGGAATTAAATTATGATAGTAAAGATTGAAAATACTTTCATTTGTGATAATTCTAATGAATGCGAAAAAGATTGTTTTTTCTTAAAAACTGCTCAAAATGAAAAATTTCTTCATCAAGCTTTAGAAAAACAAGCAAAAATTATAAATATAACTGAGTGCAAGAAACTTTTAAATATAGATGAAAATATAAAAATCATAGGTATAACAGGAACCAACGGCAAGACAACTACTGCGGGGGCTATTTACTCTATCTTGCTTGATTTGGGTTGTAAATGTGCCTTGATGGGAACTAGGGGTAGTTTTATAAATGATAAAAATATCACTCCAAAAGGCTTAACTACTGCTCCTATTTTGCAAACCTTAGAGCTTTTATCTTTAGCAAGTAAGGAAAAATGTGAATTTTTAATTATGGAAGTAAGCTCACATGCTTTGGTGCAAAACCGCATTGAAGAGCTTGAGTTTAAGGCTAAAATTTTTACGAATATCACTCAAGATCATTTAGATTTTCATGGAAACTTTCAAAACTACCAAGCGGCAAAAGAAAGTTTTTTTACTGATGAGTGTATGAAATTTATTAATAAAGACGCAAAAGCTATAAATTTTAATGTCAAAGGTGCTTTTACTTATGGAGTAGAAAATCCAAGTTATTATCACATTAAAGCTTATGCTTTAAAAAATGGCATTGAAGCTGTGGTAAATTTTGGCAAAGAAACTTTTATGATTGATTCTTCTTTGGTAGGGCTTTTTAATCTTTATAATCTTTTGGCTGCAAGTGCTTGTGTGAATGAACTTGTTAAACCAAATTTAAAAGAGCTTGAAAAGGCCATTAGTAATTTTGGTGGTATTGAGGGTAGAATGCAAGTAGTTGCAAAAGATGTTATTGTAGATTTTGCTCATACACCTGATGGTATAGAAAAGGTTTTAGATGCTTTAAAATATCGTGATTTGATTGTGGTTTTTGGAGCAGGGGGAGATAGAGATAAAACTAAGCGTCCATTAATGGCTAAAATCGCCAAACACTATGCTAAAAAACTCATCATCACAAGTGATAATCCACGCTCAGAAGAGCCTATGGATATCATTAATGATATTTTAAGTGGTATAGAAAAAGATGAGAGTATTTTTATAGAATGTGATAGAAAAGAAGCGATAAAAAAAGCATTAGAGCTTAAAACTAAAAATGATTTTGTGGTGATTTTGGGTAAGGGCGATGAAACTTATCAAGAGATTAAGGGTGTAAAATATCCTTTTAATGATAAAGAAGTAGTATTAGAGATATTAAAAGAAGGAAAATAAATGTTTGAAAATATGGATTTTTCTAAAATGGGCGAGCTTTTAACTAAGGCTCAAGAAAAAGCAAACGAATTGGAGCAAGAAGCTTTAAAAAAGGAATTCAGTGCAAAAAGTGGCGGTGGTTTAGTAAAAGTTAGTGCTAATGGAAAAGGTGAAATCATCGATATAAATATTGATGATTCTTTGCTTGAAGATAAAGAATCTATGCAAATTTTATTAATAGCAGCGATGAATGATGTGATGAAAATGGTAGAACAAAATAAAAAATCAATGGCTAGTAATTTATTTAGTGGAATGGGAATGCTATGAGAATTTTACTTTGTATTTTGGGTATAACTGGTGTGCTTTTTGCTGTGCCAAGACCGACTTTTAATGATTTTTTGGGTTGTTATGAAAAAAATAAAGCTAGTATGTTAATTTATGAGGGTTTGCCTGCTTTTGCTTTAGATGAAAATACCTTAGCAGTAGTTAAAACTAAAAATGCAAAATTAAACAGTTATACTAAATATGATCCTTTTTTAAATTTATATTTAGTAAAAACAGATTTTAGTTTAATCCCTGCGCCTATGGGAGATGAAGAAGAATTAACGCGTAATAGTTGGGTAGGAATTTTAGACAATAATAAAAGCTACATAGGGCATTTGAAGTATTTTGGACAAAGTTTAACAGAACGTGATCAGCTTGATTTTACTTCTAAAATCGGAGAACTTAACTCACCATGCTGTAAAATGCTGGGTATAACTTTAGAAGATGGTAAGCTTATAGGAAATCGTTATTTAAAACACTTTGCAAAATATCCTGATGCTTATTGGGGTGATATAGGTGTTGATTTTGATATGCGTGATGGCAAAATTTATGTAAAAAATGTGCGCAAAAATGGACAATTTTTGCTTAATGATGAGCTTGTGAGTGTAGATGGGCAAGTGTATGATGATATAAGAAAGCTAAATGAGAAAATTTTATTTGCCGATCGTGGTGCGACTTTGTATTTTAATATGTTAAGAGATAATAAAGATGTAAATATTTCTACGACAGTTTTTGATAAAGATTTGGGTATATTTGCTAAACCTAAAAAAGTAGTTCAAACTAAACCGACTTCTTTTTATAGTAATCTAGGATTACGCGTAGATACAAAAATGAATGTTACAGAGGTAACTCCAAATTCTAAAGCGCAAATGGCTGGATTTTTAAAAGGGGATAAAATTTTAAGAATTAATAATCAAAAAATTAATAATTTTAACGAGCTTCAAGCCATATTAACTCAAGCTAATACTTTTGATGTTTTAGTTTCAAGACAAGCAAGCAATATCCCTTCAGCGAAAAATAATGATTTTGAGCATTTTAATAAAGGATATTTTGACTTTTTTATAAGGCTAAATAAGTGATTTTAGAAAAATTCAAACAACATTTAGAGCAAAATTTTCCTAAAACTCAAAGCTTTCATCCATTTTTCAATGAGGCTTTAAAATGGATGTTAGAAGCTGGCGGGAAGCATTTTAGAGCCCAACTTCTTTTAGGGATAGTTAATGCTAAAAATCCTGCTTTGTTTGAAAAGGCTTTAAATGCGGCTTTGGCTTTGGAATTTATTCATACTTACTCTTTAATACATGATGATTTACCTGCTATGGATGATGCTTCTTTGCGCAGAGGAAAACAAACCTTGCACAAAAAATACGATGAAACCACAGCTATTTTAGTAGGTGATGCTTTAAATACTCAAGCTTTTTTACTACTTTCTAAGCTTGATTTAAAAGAAAATGTTAGATTAAAACTCATAGAAACTTTAGCTTTTAATGCAGGGCTTAATGGTATGATCATTGGTCAGGCGATTGATTGTTATTTTGAAGATATGCCTTTAAATTTAGAACAAGTTGAGTTTTTGCACATTCATAAAACTGCAAGATTGATTGCAGCGGCTTTAAAAATGGGCTGTGAAATTTGTGAGTTAGATAAAAAAGAATGTGAGCAAATTTATGAAATAGGGCTTTTGGTAGGATTAGTTTTTCAAATCAAAGATGATATTATCGATGCGACTTTAGATACCCAAGAAGCAGGAAAGCCAACTCATAATGATTTGCATAAAAATTCTTTTGTTAAACTTTTAGGTTTAGAATGTGCTAAAAAGGCAAAAGATGATAAAATTGCATTATGTGAAGAAAAAATGAAAAATTTAGACTCTAAGCTTGCTAATGAGCTTCAAATTTTGATTGATAAATATTTAAAAGGTTAAACAATGTTACAAAAACAAGCCAACACTATAAGATTTTTATGTGCGGATATGATACAAAAAGCAAATTCAGGCCATCCAGGTGCACCTATGGGTTTAGCAGATATTATGAGTGTTTTAAGTACCCATTTAGTACACAATCCAAAAGATCCTACATGGTTAAACCGCGATAGATTGGTTTTTTCAGGTGGTCATGCTAGTGCTTTACTTTATAGCTTTTTACATTTGAGTGGTTATGATGTAAGTTTAGAGGATTTAAAAAACTTCCGCCAATTACACTCTAAAACTCCAGGTCATCCTGAAATTTTCACTCCAGGTGTTGAAATCGCCACAGGACCTTTAGGACAGGGCATTGCAAATGCGGTTGGTTTTGCTATGGCTGCTAAAAAAGCAAGCTTGCTTTTGGGTGAAGATATCATCAATCACAAAGTATATTGTTTGTGTGGTGATGGGGATTTGCAAGAAGGAATTTCTTATGAGGCTTGTTCTTTAGCAGGGTTTCATAAGCTAGATAATTTAATCATCATTTATGATAGTAATAATATTTCAATCGAAGGCGATGTGGCTATTGCTTTTAATGAAAATGTAAAAGAACGTTTTAGAGCACAAAATTTTGAAGTACTTGAGATAGATGGGCATGATTTTGAGCAAATTGATTTGGCATTAAAAACTGCTAAAGAAAGCAAAAAGCCTTGTTTAATCATCGCTCATACTACCATAGCTAAAGGGGCTTTGGAGCTTGAAGGAAGTCATCATTCTCACGGAGCACCTTTGGGTGAAGAGCTTATTAAAAAAGCAAAAGAAGCTTTAGGTTTTGATCCACAAAAAACTTTTGAAATTCCAGAAGAAGTCAAAATTCGCTTTAGTACCGCAATAGAACTTGGAGATTTAGCACAAGCTAAGTGGAATCAAAAAGTGCAAAATTTAAATGCAGAAAAACAAGCTTTATTAAAAGAGCTTTTAGAGCCTGATTTTTCAAAAATACAATTTCCTGATTTTAAAGGAAAAGATCTAGCTACTAGAGATAGTAATGGTATGATTTTAAATGCTATTGCTAAAGCTTTACCGGGATTTTTAGGCGGTAGTGCAGATTTAGGTCCATCAAATAAAACTGAACTAAAAGATATGGGTGATTTTCCAAATGGAAAAAATATCCACTATGGCATAAGAGAGCACGCAATGGCTGCTATATCAAATGCTTTTGCTAGATATGGTTTGTTTTTGCCTTATTGTGCTACCTTTTTTATATTTAGCGAGTATTTAAAACCTGCTGCAAGAATAGCAGCTTTGATGAGGACTAAACACTTTTTTATCTTTACTCATGATAGTATAGGGGTTGGCGAAGATGGTCCAACACACCAACCTATAGAGCAACTTAGCACTTTTAGAGCTATGCCAAATTCATTTACATTTAGAGTAGCTGATGGGGTTGAAAATGTAAAAGCATGGCAGATCGCACTTAAAACTAATATGCCAAGTGTTTTTGTTTTATCACGCCAAAAATTAAATGCTTTAAGTGAGCCTGTTTTTGGAGATGTGGAAAATGGGGCTTATTTATTAGAAGAAAACGCAAATACGCAATTTACACTTTTAGCTAGTGGTAGTGAAGTGTCATTGTGTTTAAAAGTAGCTAAGATTTTAAAAGAAAAAGGTGTAGTTGTCAATGTGGTTTCTATGCCTTGTTATGAATTATTCATTGCTCAAGAAAAATCTTATAAAGAAAGAATTTTACAAGGTAAGGTTATAGGTGTTGAAGCTGCAAATTCAAATGAGCTTTATAGAATTTGTGATGAGCTTTATGGTATAGAAAGTTTTGGTGAGAGTGGTAAAGATAAAGATGTATTTGAGCATTTTGGATTTAGTGAGGAAAAATTAAGCTCATATGTTTTAAGTTTATGCGATGAAAAGTAAAATCATCAAAAACATTAAAAACCAAGAATGTGTTTTTAGTGTTTTTGGTATATGGGATAAAAACAGTGTAGGAAAATTGGAAAAATTAGATTTTCCTACTCAAAAAAATATTATTTTTGATTTTACGAATTTAGATTTTATAGATACCGCAGGAATTAGGTATTTTCTAGCTTTAGAAAATGAACTTAAGCAAAAAGGTTTTGAGCTTAGTAGAGTAAATCTCAAAAGCGAGCATGCTAAACTTTTTGAACTTTGTCAAAAACACTATAAAAGCTTTCACAATTCTTATGAAGATAAAAAAATACTCAAAGGTTTTTTTGAAAATTTAGGAAAAAAGGTTGCTGAATCTTTTGTGCTTTTGGTGCAGTTTTTAAATTTCATAGGGCTTATTATTTATACTTGTTTTAAAACACTTTTAAATCCTAAAAAACTTCGCTTTAGGGCATTTTTATATCATGTAGAAAATAGTGCTATTAATGCTTTGCCAATCATTATACTAACTTCATTACTTGTGGGTGTGGTGCTTGCTTATCAAGCTGCATATCAACTTGCACAATTTGGAGCTAATATTTACATTGTCGATTTAATGGGAATTTCTGCCACTAGAGAACTTGCACCATTAATTAGCGCTATAGTTATAGCTGGAAGAAGTGCAAGTTCTTATACAGCTCAAATTGGAGTAATGAAGCTTACTGATGAGATTGATGCTATGAAAACTATGGGTTTTAAAGAAAGTGAATTTATCATTTTGCCTAGAGTTTTAGCCTTGACGCTTGCCATGCCTTTAGTAGTAATAGTAGCTGATATTTTAAGTATTATAGGTGGAATTGTAGTTGCTTGGTTTAGTTTAGAAATTAGTGCAAGTGAGTTTATGAGTCGCTTTAAAGAAGCAGTGGAGTTAAAACATATCATCATAGGGCTTATGAAGGCACCTATTTTTGGATTTTTGATTGCTTCTATTGCTTGTTTTAGGGGATTTTTTGTGCAAAAAACTACCGAAAGCATAGGTGTTTATACGACAAAAAGTGTGGTAAATGCTATTTTTTGGGTGATAGCTTTTGATGCAATTTTTTCTGTATTTTTAACAAAGGCTGGATTTTGATTATAAAAGCTAAAAATATTAGCACTTATTTTGGAAGTAAATGTGTACATGAAGATATTAGTTTTGAAGTACATGATAATGAAATTTTTGGTATTTTAGGTGGTAGTGGTAGTGGTAAATCTGTACTTTTAAGACAAATGTTAATGCTTGAGCATTTTGATAAGGGCGAGTATGAAATTTTAGGTAAGAAATTAAAAAATATAAGTGATGAAGATGCTTTATTTTTGCAAACACAATGGGGTGTTGTTTTTCAATATGGAGCATTATTTAGCTTTTTTAATATACTTGAAAATATCAGCATACCTTTGGTTGAATATACAAAGCTTAGCAAAAATGATATCAAAGAAATAGCCATGATGAAACTTAAGATGGTAGGACTTGATGAGAGCGTTGCAAGACTTTATCCGAGTGAATTAAGCGGGGGTATGAAAAAAAGAGTAGCCATAGCTAGGGCTTTAGCACTTGATTCTAAATTGCTTTTTTTAGATGAGCCAACTTCAGGACTTGATCCTTATAGTTCAAGAGAATTTGATGAATTGCTTTTGAGCTTAAAACAAAGCTTTAAATTATGCGTGATTTTAATTACTCACGATAAAGAGAGTATGAGAAATGTTTTGGATCGCTTTTTGATTATAGAGAATAAAAAAGTTGGTTTTTTAGGAGATGTTGAAGCTTTGCAAGAGCAAAATCCAAGACTTTATGAGAGGTTTATGCAATAATGGAAAATAAAGCAAATTATATTTTGATTGGAATTTTTGTTTGTGTGTTATTTTTTATCAGCTTGTTTTTTATAGTGTGGTATGGGAATTTAAAAGATGAAAAATCTTTTAAATATTATGAAATTTATATGGAAGAATCAGTTGCAGGGCTTAGCGTCAAAGCTCCGGTTAAATTTTTAGGGGTTGATGTTGGCAGTGTTGAAAATATCAGCATAGATAGCTCAAGTAAGCAACTAAGAGTGAAAATTTTAGTTAAGCTTGATTCTAGTTTAGCGGTTAAAACAGATACTTATGCAAGCTTGCAAATTCAAGGTATAACAGGATTTAAGTTTATTCAGCTTGCAGGGGGTAGTGAGGAAGCTAGTGTTTTAAAAACAGATGATGATGTTTATCCTATTATAAAATCAAAGGAAAGTTTTTTTACGAGCATAGATAAGCAAGCAAATAATCTTTTAGAGCTTATTAATGTCTCAAAGCTTAAACTAGAAAATCTTTTAAGTGATAAAAATTTAAAAAATATCGAGCAAATTTTACAAAATTCATCAGAATTATCCGCACATTTAAATGCTAATGCACCAGCATTTTTGGAAAATTTAAATAAAACAAGCTCTAAACTTGGTAAAAGTTCAGATGATTTTTCAAATTTTTTAAATAATGCTAATGGCCAACTTAATGAGCTTAATAAAAGCAGAATGCTTTTGAATGAAAATTTAGATATTTTAAGAGTTTTGTTTTTAGATTTTACGCAATTATTAAAAAATTTAAAGCAAAATCCTTCCGATGTAATTTATAAAGATAAAGCCATTCAATATGCTCCAGGAGAATAAAATGAAATTTTTATATATTAGTTTAGTAGCTATTTTTTTTAGTGCTTGTTCTTTGATTAGTCCAAGTCAAACTTTACCTGCAAATAAATATTTTAGTATTAATTTAGAAAAGCTAGAGCAAAGTCAAAATAAAAAAAATGCAACTATTATAGTTTCTTTGCCTAAGGGCTTAGCTTATACTAATGAAATTTTTTATAAAAAAGATCATGTTGTTAATGCTTATGCTTATCATTTTTGGAAAGAAAATCCTGCTTTGATGATAAAATCTTTTTTGGAATTTCATTTGCAAGATTTAGGAGTATTCAAAGCAGTTTTAAACCAAGATAGTCTAGCTAGTGCTGATTATGTTTTAGAAAGTAAAGTAGATGTATTAGAGCAAGATTTTAGCGATGAGATGTATTCTAAAATAAAATTAGGCATTAATTTAAATTTAGTGCAAATAAACACTAAAAAACTTATAGCAAGTAAGTATTTTTACTACGAAAAAGAATTAAATGATAATAATCCTCAAATTTTAATCCAAAACTACGATGAGGTTTTTTTGCTTTTTGCTAAAGATTTTAGAGTTTGGATAGATCAAAATTTGGAATAAAAAATGCTTTTCTTGGTTATAGCAATAACAAGGAAGGTGTATTATGAGAGATGAATTAGAAATCTTACAAAAACATTTAGGACAAGTAGGTTCAAGTATAGATGGTGCAAATTTAAAACACCAAACACAAAAATTTAGTGAAGATATTACCGATGCAAACGATTTTGTCGGTGCTTTGCAAATTTTAGATTCTTCGTTGAAAAAAATTTCAAAACTTTTAGAAGATAAAAACTATGAAGATGTGCAAGATAAGGTATTAATTGCAAGTGAAAGTTTAAAAATAGTAGATAATTGCTCGTTTTTAGGCAATGCTTTATTTGATAATAATTATAATATAAATGTAGGCTCCAAGGCTTTTGCTTTTGAAATTTGTAACCCTTTAAAAATTTTAGAAACTAGTGATTATGAAGGCATGAAAGCTTATATAGTCGATAAAAGAGAAGAAATAGCTTCTATGCTTAGTGAGCTTGCAGTGGCTATTGCTACTTATAGTCCTAGCCAAAGTTTTGGCGGATCAAACCATGATTTTATGAATGATTTTGATTTTACTAAGCTTTTTAAATAATACTAAAGGCAAAAAGCCTTTAGTATGTGTATTATTGAATAACTCCACAAGCCATTCTAGCGCCACCACCGCCAAGTGCTGCAGGATGATCGCTATGATTATCTCCTCCAAAATGTATCATTAGAGCATGGTTTTTAAGCTCATCAAGAGTTTTAATTTTTGGTGCTAATACAGGATTGGTTGCTTTACCGTCTTTTTCTACATAAAGTGGTGGTAAATCACCTCTGTGGCCTTTATCATCCCATGGGCTTGAATGTGCGTCAGTTTTTTCAGGATCCCAATGACCACCAGCTTTCATACCTAAACCCTTATCAGTTGCTCCACAATCAGCATTTGCATGTACATGAAAACCATGAATTCCACTTTCTAAACCTTGAAGATTTGGGTAAAATGCTACTCCATAAGGAGTTTGTACTGCTACTACTTCACCTGCATTTTTGTTGGCATTTTTATCAAGAATTTCCATTTTGATAACTAAATGATCTTTTTGTGCTTTTGGATCAAAATTCTCTAAATTTGCTCCAATTAAAAAACTTGATGCTAGTAAAGAACTTAGTATAATTTTTTTCATTCTCTCTCCTTTTGTTAAAAATTATTTTATTGTAGCATATATTATTAATAAAAAATTGTTTTTGTTGTTTTTTATAAAATACAATAATCAAAAAACCTATAAAAAGGTTAAAATATTACTTTACAAAAGGCCCTGCGGATATGTTTTTTGATGGTGAGTATTTATGGGTGTCAAAAATGGTAGAGAATACCTTGATTAAAGTAAAATTATAAAACTTTTAAGCCTTTTGGCTTAAAAGTCAAATAATTCTCCAAGCCAACTTTCTTTTTTCTTATATTTATAGCCACTATTGTGATGATAGTTTGCTTGTTGGTTGTAATTTTGTTGATGAGATGGTTGTGTTGCGCTTTGAGAAGAACTTCTTTCTATGATTTTATCAAGTTCACCACGATCAAGCCAAACACCACGGCATTTTGGACAATAATCAATCTCAACTCCATTTCTTTCACTCATTAATAAATCAGTATTCACACAAACTGGGCAATTCATATTTATCCTTTATAAAAAATTTCATTAAAGTATATAGGTTTAAGGTAAATTATGAGTTTAAATCCCAATCAATAGTACTTTTACCAAGTTTTAATAAAATTTCGTTGCTTTTTGAAAAATGCTTACAGCCTAAAAAAGCATTTCTTGCTAAAGGCGAGGGATGTGCCGCCTCTAAGATGAAATGTTTTTGGGTGTTGATTAAAACTTTTTTGTTTTTAGCATAATTTCCCCAAAGTAAAAATACCAAACCCTCTTTTTCGTTGCTAAGTTTTGATATAACAGCATCGGTAAATTTTTGCCAGCCAAAATGTGCGTGTGAAGCAGGTTTATTTGCTTCTACGCTTAAGATAGAGTTCAAAAGCAAAATTCCTTGTTTGGCCCATTTGCTAAGATCCCCATGTCTTGCTATAGGAATGTTTAAATCATCTTGCAATTCTTTGTAGATATTAAGTAAAGATGGAGGAATTTTAACTCCCATCGGTACGCTAAAGCTTAAACCCATAGCTTGATGAGGATTGTGGTAGGGATCTTGTCCTAAAAGTATGATTTTTAAATCCTGCAAAGGAGCTAGGTTAAATGCATTAAAGATTAAATTTGCTGGTGGATATATGGTTTTTCCTTCGTTTAAGACATTGATATAATGAGCTTTTATCTCTAAAAAATAAGGTTTTAAAAACTCATCTTTTAGAAATTCTTTCCAAGTTTGTTCCATTTTTATTTTTTCTAAACAAATATTCATTTTTATCCTTACCAAGAAAGTATAAAATCACTTCCTTCATTTTCTTTACTTAAAACTTTAATGTTGATATTGTTTTTATCGGCTATTTGTTTGACTAGGTTTAAACCTATGCCAAATCCACCTTGATCTTGATTAAAGCGTTTATAGCGTGTAAAAATTTGAGCTATTTCTTTAGTACTCATACCTTGGCCTTCGTCTTTAATGCTAAGTGTTTTCTCTTTTAAGTAAATATAGATTTTTTTATGAGGATTGGTGTATTTTATGGCATTGCTTAAAAGGTTATCAATTAAAATTTGCATTTCTTCTTTATTAGCATAAAAGTTTTGCTCTAAAAGATTTTTTTCAATGATGAGATTTTTTTGGGCGATTAAAGTTTCAAAGTATTCTAATCTTTGCTCTAAAAGTCCTTTTAAATTTATATCTTCTTTGGTGTTTTCTTTTTGTATGAAAAAATTTAAGGCTATGAGGTTTTGGTAGATATGGTTTAAATTTTTACTTGCTAGTTTAATGTGATTTAGTTTTTTTGCATTATTTGGATTTAAATTTGCATCGTCAAATTTTTTAATACTAGCTAAAATCACACTTAAAGGCGTATTAATTTCGTGTGTAGTGTCTTTAATAAAATCATTTAGTGTCTTAAATTGTTCTTTGATGTTTTTAAAAACAAGCATGATAAGCACATAAGCAATTATAGCAAGTAGTATAATACATATAAGAGTATAAAAAATGGTTTTTAATTTTAATTTCCAAAGTTCATGAGAAAAATCATTAATGTCTAAATTATTATAATTATCCTTGCGGTATTGTTCTTTTTTAAAACCAAGATCATCTGTTTCCATGATGATGTGGATATTTTTATGTTTTAAAAATTTAAAATAATGTCTAGGTTTTTTTACATCGGTTCTGTCTATATAAGCATCAAGATTACGAATTCTTAAAAAATCTATAAATAATTTCTTATCTCTGCTGTAAATAAAATTGTTTTGCTCTAAATGTCTTAAGATACTCATGGCGTCAAAAGAAAGATTACTAAAAATTACCTTTTGATCTAAGATAAGAGCAAAAGAGGTATTAAATTTATCAGAAATTTCTGCGAAATCAATTTTTTCTAAAGCAATTTGATTGTGATTTGACTCTATAATATTTTGTAGAATATAATTGTGGTGTGTATAAACATGTGTTAGTTGGTTTAAGCGTATATAGCTAGCTTCTTTTTGATAGAAAGTGATAAAAAAAATCGCAAGAAAAGCACCACTTGTGATAATATAAAGGATTAAGATTTTAAAAATAGTATTATTAAAATTTTCACTTTTCATTTTCTAGCCTAATGGCATAACCTATGTTTCTTTGATTGATGATAAGATCTTTACCAAGAATTTTTCTTAAGTTTTTAACATACACTCGAAGACTCATGATTACAGGCTCTTCATCTAAACTCCAAATTTCATTAAAAATTGTCTCTATACTTACAAAATGTGGGCGTTTTTTTAAAAGTAAAGATAAAAGCTCTTTTTCTTTGTTGGTAAGAGCAATAATTTCTTTATCTTGATAAAGAGTTTTATTGAGTGGATCAAAAGAAATATTTTTTGAGGTGCTAAGCAAGATTAAATCTTCTTTTTGATGGCTAAAATTTCTTTTAATGATGTTTTTTACTCGGATGATTAACTCATCTACATCAAAAGGTTTTTTAATATAATCATCACAACCTGATGAAAAACCTTGTTTTACATCATCAAGCATAGATAAGGAAGTTAAAAATATAGCAGGAGTGTTCTTGGCGCTTTCTCTTAATTCCTTTAAGATTTCAAAACCATTACCTTTTGGGACTTTAACGTCAAAAATCCAAAGATCAAAATTTTCTTCATAAGCTTTTTCTAGAGCCTCTTGTGCATCATATACACAAGAGACTTTAAAGCCCTCATCACTTAAGGCATCACTAATAATTTCATTTAAACTTAAGTCATCTTCGAGAAGTAAAATTTTTGCTGCCATTTTATCTCATCGGACAATTTGTATGATTTTGATGATCCATTTTGTGCGTTTTATGTGGATTTTTACCATGCTGATGTAAATTTAATTCCCTTATTTCTTTGCCACTCATATTATCAGTTAGTTTTTGCATATCTTCTTGAACGATAGCTCTTCTTTGGTTTCTTTCTTGTGCAGAAAGCTTAGAGATATTTTCGCGTAAATTGGTTCTAAATTGTTGATGAAAATCTTTTGCATCTTTATATTTCATTTCATTCATTCTTTTTTTCATTTCTATCATCAAATCGGCTTGATCTTGAGCGTTAACGGTTTTTGCAAGATTTAAAATCTCATCATTGCTTTTTTTGGAAAAATCAGCTCCTAGTGCAAATGAAGCCATTAAAGAACTTGTGATAAATAAACTTATAATTTTTTTCATTGTTTCTCCTTTAAATTAATGATGAGAAATTATAAAAACTCAAAATAAAGTCAAAATGAAATTTATTGACAAACAAAAAGCACATTGGCTTTTAGGCTTTGTTTTTCGCTTTTAACAATAGGTAGCACAACGCTATCTGCACTCGCTGTTAGGTTTGGAGCATAATATTTGATATTGTTATTATCAAAATGAATATTTTTTACTAGGCAAGTCTTTGCTAAAGTCTTAGAATAATATTGAGCCTTTTCAAAAGCTTTTTTTAATGCAAGATCATATAAATCTTCTTTATTTGCTTCTAAAATAGTCTCATCAAAACCAGCTTGCAAGGCTTTGGTATTAAAAGAAATTAAAACATTAGTATTGCTAATACCTTCTATATCTTTTATAAGATTTTCATAGTCTTTGCTTTTGTTTTGTGGAATTTGACAAGTGAAATTAGAATATAATTTATATCCATTTAGTGTTTTTGCCTCTTGATAATAATTATAACTTGGTTCTAAAGTATAGCTTCCACCTTTGCAATAATTTTCTTTGGCAATACGATCTGAGATTTCTTTAAATGTCTTGGCAATATGATCTTTTTCATCACTAGAAACAATGGTTTTTTTACTAAGTTCCTCGCTAGCACTAAAATTTAAAGTAGCATTAAAGATATTTGGCATAATTTCATTAGATACTTCTATATTTCTTGAAAATTCTATATTTTGTTTATTGTGATTTTTTAATCCTAAAAATTCAGTGTTAAAAACTACTCCTAGTACAAATAATATTAAACAAAGTAATCCTAAACCTAAGCCTTTTAAAAAACTTTTCATTTTTGCTCCTTTTTAAAATATTTTTTTATTTTAACATAAAGCCTTTAAGAATAGATTGTATAATTTTTTTAAAAATAAAGAAAGTCTTAATGCAAAAAATTCATGAAAATATTTTAAATTGGTATAACGAAAACGGTAGAAAAAATCTTCCTTGGCGTATTTTGCATGATGAATATAAAAAATACGCTAAAGCAGATGATTTGGAAAAATTAAAAAATATTGATATTGCTTATGCGGTTTATGTCAGTGAGATTATGCTTCAACAAACTCAGGTAAAAAGTGTTTTGCAAAATTATTATTTTCAATTTTTAGCTAAATTCCCTTCTTTAAAAGTACTTTCTATGGCAAGTGAAGATGAGGTTTTAAAAGCTTGGCAAGGGCTTGGGTATTATACTAGAGCTAGAAATATGCACAAATGTGCAAAAATATGTGTGCAAAAATTTAATGCAAAATTACCATTTGATATCAAAGAGCTTCAAAGGCTTCCTGGTATTGGGGAGTATACAGCCGGAGCTATAGCTTGTTTTGGCTTTTTGCAAGCTAAGTCATTTGTGGATTCAAATATTAAAAGAGTTTTGAGTAGATTTTACAGTTTGCAAAATCCAAGCTCTAAACTTTTAACACAAAAAGCAAAAGAGTTTTTAAACCATGATAATGCATTTGATCATAATCAAGCTTTATTAGATATAGGGGCTTTGATTTGTTTACCTAAAAATGCAAAATGTGAAATTTGTCCTTTAGCAAGCTTTTGTAGTGGAAAAAATGAATATGAAAAATTCAACCCAACTAAAAAACATCAATACGAAAATACCATTTTAAATATACTTATAGTACAAAAAAATGAGCAATTCTTGCTTGTTAAAAGTGAAGAAAAATTGTATTTTAATATGTATAATTTTTTAGAATATAAAAACCAAAAAAATGCAAAATTTATAGGAGAATTTAAACATTCTTACACTAAATACAAAATCAATGCTAAGATATATTTTTTAAAAGACGATGATTTTGAAGATTTAAAAGCAAAAGCATTTTCTTATAAAGACTTAGAACATCTTGCTCTTTCAAAACTTTCTCTAAAAGTACTTGAACTTTTTAAAAAGAGTAATTATGCGATTTGAGAAAATTTATATAGAATTAAGTGATATTTGTGGATTAAAATGTGATTTTTGTCCTAGCCAAAAAGCACAAAGAAAACAAATGAGTCTTGAAAACTTTGAAAAAATTTGCAAAAGCGTGCATAATCACGCCAAGCTTTTTACTTTTCATGTGCTTGGAGATCCTTTAAGAATTTTAAATTTAAAAGAGTATTTAGAAATAGCTTTAAAATATGATATGCAAATAGAGCTTACTACAAGTGGGTTTTATTTTAATGATGAGAAGATAAAACTCATTTTAGACTCTAAAAATATCCGACAAATCAATATTTCCTTAGGTGCTTTTTTATCCCAAAGCAAAATGAGTTTAAAAGAATATTTTGAACCTATTTTAAAACTTATTTTTTTGCACTTAGAAAATAAAAATAATTCTTTTATCAATCTAAGGCTATGGAATTTAGATAAAAATTTCAATCCACCTTTTGAAAATGAAAAAATTTATGATTTTTTAGAGCAAATTTTTAAAGTAAAAATCCAAAAGCAAAAAGCTAAAAATCGCTTAGAAAGGCATATTATCTTACATCAAGCTAAACTTTTTAAATGGCCTTCTTTGAAAGATGAGGTTATTAGGGAGAGTGGGTGTTGTCATGCTTTAAATGGGCAAATTGCTATTTTAAGTGATGGAACTTTAGTGCCTTGTTGTTTGGATACTAAAGGGGATATAAAACTAGGAAATTGCTTTGAAAAAGATTTTAATGAGCTTTTAAATTCTTTTTTATATATAGAACTAAAAGAAGATTTTAAACAAGGAATTTTAAAAGCTGAGCTTTGTAAAAGGTGTGAGTTTTTGGAGACTAAAAACCTAAATTAACCCCACCTTCATTATTGATTTGGTAATTTGCGTCTAAACCTTGCTCTATTTCTTCTTCTTGATTATCTTTAGAATGTTTAAAAATATCTTCGGTAATTTTTGTGGCAATACCTCTAAGGGCTTTTTGTTTGCTTGAATTGCTTGTAGAGCTCATTTTAAACTCTAAGGTATTAGAGGCTTTGATTTGAGTTGTAGCAAATTCTATCAAACTATAATCAATGTTAATATTATAAGTTTGAGTGCTAATTTCATTTTGTATTTGTTCTATTTTAGGATTTAAAATGAGTAAAAAATCAGCCCCTAAGACATTATAAAGCTTAATAAGTTCATCATCGCTTGCATTTTTTATAAGTAAAGATTTTTCTTGATTATAAAGATCAAGATTTGCTCTATCTAAAATTCTAAATTTTTTACTTTGGAGTAAAATGCTTAAAAGTTCTTGTTCAAATTTAGCTGAGAGTTTATCTTTAACTTTGTTGATGATAATTAGCGAACTTTTATCCTCAAGGTTTTTTTCACTATAGAGTTTTTTATAAATTACAACTTTTGCGTGAAATTCGTTTTGATTTGTTTGAGTTAAAGATTTAATATCATAGCTATTAAAAACCCCATTGCTAACTAAGTCTATTTCCTCATCATAGCCTATATTGAAATTTCCATTAAAATTAAACTCAAATTTTTTAAGCTTGACTTGTTTTAAACCTTCCATTTTTCCCAGAGCTTCATTGATAGCATTTTTTATTGCTTCGCTTCTTGTGCTTCCAAAACCCTCGCCATAACTTTCTTTGTTTAAAGCACTTTGTGCTTGACAAAGACAAACTAGGGTTAAAAAAAGAATTAGTAGTTTTTTTACCATGTTACACTTTTGCCTTTACCTGTTTTATTGATGGTTTTTTCATCTTCCCAAAAGGCTAAGCCACTAGTTAAATCCGTAAGAATTAAATGAAAAAAATATTCCGTTTGAATTTTGCCATTGTAAAGTTTGACAGTATCTTGTCTGATTTTACCTGAAAGTGAGAAATTTGGAGCTAAAAGTGTGCCTTTTTTGGCAATGGAGTTTTGATTAAATTCTTCATTGTCTCTTAAGTCTCTTACATTATGAGATAAGCTATCTTTTGCTCCGCCTGCTGCTACAGCGGTTGTTAGTATAAATTTTCCAGATTTTCTTAATGCTATGGTAATTTTTGAAGTGAGTTTGTCTGTGTCTATTCTTTGTGGGGTGTCATTGATAATTTTTCCTATGGCAACAACTTTTCTATTAGAGCTATTTAAATTTGCAAAAGCAGGATCACTAAGTAAGCTTTGTATCATATCTTCAGCAGTTTTTTCAAAGTCTTCTCTATCAAGTCCCAAAGTAAGTGCATCGCCTTGCACTTTTTGAGAAGCTTTACCATCGGTATACTTTGGCTGTGAAGAGCAAGCACTGAAAACTAAAAGTGCAAAAATCATAAAAAATAAACTTTTTTTCATTTTATCCCCTTATTGTTCTTTAATTTTATAAATAATATTTGAATTTGGCACAAAAGATCTTATAAGTACAATATAATTTTTATCTTTTTCCAACGCATCTTCAAAGATTATTTTTTCTTTATCATCATAAATTTTAACTAAACCTTCATTTTTTAGCATTAAAATACTAGCACTTTTTGGTAAAGCTTGCCACATTCTAAGATCGGCTTTGTTAATTAAAGCAGTGCTAACAGTGCTAATAAATGATAAAAAACCACTAGAATCATTATTGGCTATGGCTAAATTAATTGAAGTTTTAAGTGCGCTTGAGGCTAGGGTTTTCATCACCATAGAAGGTAAAAGAGTTTTAAATTCACTTGCTATAATATCATCAAAATAAATTAAATTTTGGGTTTTTTCATCTTGACTTTGCAAGAATTTATAAGAAGCATTTCTTGATTTTAAATAAGCAAAAGCCACGCTAATATTTGCAAGATTATCATTAAAAACAAATGGTAAAGTGAGATTAAATTCTTCTTTTGTAGCACTAAAACCATCTTCATAGATAATAAAAATATATTTTTGTTGAGGGAAGGATGTTTTTAAATGAGTGAATTTTTCAAATACTTGAAATTGTTTTTGAAGTTGTTTGTTTTTCACATCGCTTAAAGCTACTTCTTTTAAAAACTCATAGGCTTTAATATAATCTTTATCAAAAAAGAAAAATAAAGCACTAAGATAGCTAGCATAGACATTAGTATAGTTTTTATTTGCGTTAAATGTACTAAGAAGATTGTCATATTGTTTATAGATAGGGTTTAAATTTTGCTGAAAACTCGCATATGTTTTTTTATCTTTTTGAAGTTCTTTTTGGTATTCTTCTTGAGCTTTTTGTATATAATCATAAAAATATTCTTTCATTCTATCTTGTCTGTATAAAGCTCGGTTAAATTCCACTCTTGCGTTTTCAAAATCACCCAAGCTCATATAATTTAAACCTTTGTAAGTATTTAGCATAATCCTTTCATAAAAATAACCTTGATAGTCATTGATGGTATCATTAAGTAAAATCTCACTAAAATTTTTAGTGACTTTTTGAAGCTCGTTTTGTAAATCTACATCATATTTATAAGCTTCTTCTGCTTTATCAAAAAATGCATTACTTTTTTCATAATCTTTACAAACTCTTGCTAAAGAGGCTAAATTTAACCCTGTGTATATGGTGTCTTTATCTGCGTTTTTTAAAGCTAGGATATTTTCATCACATTGTTTATTTATAAAGGCTTTTTTATAAGATAAATTAATATTAGCATGATTTGAACAAGCGCTTAAAAAAAGTAAAACAAAAAGATAAAAACAAGAGTAAAAAAGCTTCATAAATTCCCTTTTTTAGTGTAAATTTAAAAAAATAAGTTATAATTTTCGTTTTTAGAGAGGTGTCCGAGCGGTCGAAGGAGCACGCCTGGAACGCGTGTGTGGGGCAACTCACCGAGGGTTCGAATCCCTTCCTCTCTGCCACTATGCGCTTTTGTTATACTGACTTCCTATGTAATCTTGTGATGTATTTTGTGTGTATGATTTTATAGCTTTGGATTTTGAATTTGTTTTTTCTTCATTCTCGTTTTCGCTTTTTTCATTTTGTGCTTTTAGCTCTTCTGCTTTTATTTTAGCTTGTTCGGTGCGCGCATCATTTTGCATTTGCATAGCATTAGCTGCTACTTTATAATCTTGCGGACTAGGATCAGCTGGTGCCATAGCTGAAGCAATTACTTGCATAGCATTTGCTATAGTTTCTTCAGGAGTATTGCTTTTTTGCATTCTTATGGGCACTTCTCCTTCAATTGCATACATTTTATTATCAGGGCCTCTTGTATAGCCAAAACTTGCAGCCCCTGCTAAAGCTCCACCTGCTGCTTGATGGGCTGCCTCATGAGCTCTTACTTCTCTATCGATTTTTTCAAGTTCTCGTACTTGTTTTACTTCCTCATTGCTTAAGTCTTTACCGTTGACTTTTTGAGTTTTTTCATCTTTTTCTTGATCGTTATCATTTTCTTTTACTTGTTGTGGATTTTCTTTTTCTGAAATGTTTTCTTTAGTTTGTTTTTTGTCTTCGTTTTGATAAGGATTTTGCGTGTAAAAGGTATTGCTATAACTTGAGTTAATTTGCATTAAAATCCTTTTTTGATATAGTTTTATATTTGTAGCACAAAAAAGTTAAAAAATATATAAAAAATTACAAAATAAGTATTTTATGAAATGTTAAGCAAAATAAAGTATAATTTTAACTTCTTTCTTATGTCAGGGTAGCTCAGCTGGCTAGAGCGCTGGTCTCATAAGCCGGAGGTCGGGAGTTCAAGTCTCCCCCTTGACACCATCAGTATTCATATCGGTTTAATTCTTCTTGAGTTCCAAGTAGCATTAATATATCATTTAAATAGGCTGTAGCTTCTAAATCTGGCATAATACTCCAAGTATCGTGCTGTTTATGCGCAATAACTTTTAAATTTTGCCCGATAGATTGTAAAGTTTTTCCTGCTAAATTTTCATCCACTAAAAGTTTTGCTACTTTGATGGTATTAGCTGAAAGATCTATGATTTCAAAATTAGGATTAGTAATAAGAATTTTGGCCAAACGCTTTGCAGATTCTTTTTCAGGATAGATGACTTTATTAACCCCGAGTTTTGAAAGAATTTGTCCATGTGTAGAAGAATTTGCTTTAGCAATGATATTTTTTACCCCTATCTCTTTTAAGGCCATGAAAGTGAGTATACTTGATTCTAAATTTTCACCTATGCTAAGTATGACAACATCGGCATTTGCATAGCCTGCTTCTTTTAAGGCTATAGTATGAGTAGAATCCAAAATATAAGCAAAATCTGCAAGATCTTGTAATTCCTTAACAGCTTCTTCGTTAATATCAGAAACAATAACTCTTTTACCCTGATCAATAAGTTCTTTTGCTAAAACAGAGCCAAATCTTCCAAGTCCTATAATACCATAAGTTTCTTTTTTCATAATATGATTTTTCCTTTTGGATAATTTAAATATTTTTCTTTTTCTTTAAAAAATATACTAAATAAAAATGCAAGCACACCCACTCTACCACTAAGCATAAGTAAAATGATAATTAACTTACTTTCAGAATTAAAAAGCGCACTAAGTGATAAAGTCCCACCATCGCCCACTGAAACTCCTACTGTAGCAAAAGCTGAACTTGTTTCAAAAAGCAAAGGTAAAAAATTTTTATCATCCTCGATTAAAGATAAAAGCAATACGCAAGTGATGATATATACAATAGAACTTACTGCTATAATAAAAGCTTTATTGATAGTTTCTGCAGGAATTTCAAAGTTAAAAATTCTTGGATTACTATCTTTGATACTCCAATAAGCATAGATTAACAATACAGCAATAGTAGTTACTTTAATGCCTCCAGCTGTCCCACCAGGTGCACCACCTATAATCATAAATAAAGATCCAAAAAATAAACTTGCATCTTTAAAGGTGCTAAGATCAAGAGTGTTAAATCCTGCAGTTCTGTAGTTTACAGCTGTAAAATATACACTCATAATTTTATCAAAAAGTGAAAATTCTCCTATACTTTTTGGATTATGGTATTCAAATAAAAAAACCACTAAGCTTGCAAAAACAATCAGTATAATAGTAGAGATTAAAACAAGTTTTGTGTGTAAGCTTAGGCTTGCAAAACGTTTTTTAGAAAAAAAGTATAATTCTAATAATACAAAATACCCCAAACCTCCAATGATAATCAAAGAGGTGATAACAAAATTAATCCAAAAATCATCTCTATAAGACATTAGACCGCTTTCAAATATACTAAATCCCGCATTATTAAAAGCAGAAATAGAATGAAAAACACTAGCCCATAGAGCCTCATTTAAATTCATATCAAGTTTAAATCTTAAAAATAATAATATCGCACCTATAAATTCAATAGCAAATACAAAAAACAAAACCTTTTTTAAAAATCCTACAAGGCCGTCAGCTTCAGGATAAATCAGGGATTCTCTTAAAAGATTTTTCTCTCCAAAACTCATTTTTTTACGTACTAAAATATATAATGCCATAGCTATGCTCATATAACCCAAGCCGCCTATTTGAATAAGTAATAAGATAACAAATTGCCCATAAAAGCTAAAATCTAGCGAGGTATTTAGCACAATAAGACCTGTCATACTTACAGCTGAAGCGCTGGTGAAAAATGCATCTAAAAAAGATATGGGTTTAGTGTGCATAATAGGAAGCATAAGAATAAAGGTTCCAAAAAGTGCAACTAGGATATAACCTATGAATAAAATTCTTATATTTTTTCTATCTAAGGATAATTTTGTCATTTTGTTTCTTTAAAATTAAAGAAACATTCTACTTAAAATTAGTTAATAAAAAAAAGAGCTTTCCACTTAAAAAGTGGAAAGTTAGAGCATTAAAGCATTCCTACTGCTAGGAAACCTAGAGCAACAGCTATAGCTATAGCTAATACACCAGGAATAAAGAATGCATGATTAAATATGAATTTTCCAATTCTTGTTGTACCTGTATCATCCATTTGAACCGCACCTAATAAAGTAGGGTAGGTTGGAAGAACGAAAAGTGCTGAAACAGCAGCAAAACAAGCAACTAACATATAAGAGTCGCTAGGATTTGTAGTTGAAATTCCTAATGCAGCGATGATAACTGGAACAATAGCTTTTGCAGTAGCTGCTTGAGAATACAAAAGCATACTAGCAAAGAAGAAAGCAACTGCAAGCATAGCTGGAGTTTGTTTAACCCATTCACCTGCTACTTCTTTAATACCTGCTTCATGACCTGCAACGAAAGTATTCCCAAGCCAAGCAACACCAAATACACATACACAAGCTGTCATACCTGATTTAAATACACTTGTATCTAAAATTTTTGCAGGTTCAACTTTACATAAGAATGTAATTAAGGTTGCAGCGGTTAACAAGAAACTCATGATTGCAGCATCTCTTGGGATAACCACTGGATCAATCCATTTGATATTGTTGGAAATTGCTGTAGCATAAAGAACAACTGCTAATACTGTGAATAAGAAAATAGCAACTGAAAGTTTTGCACCCGGTTTATCTTCGCTTTGTAAAACATCAGAGGCATTTTTTACAAGACCAGCTTTTAAACGTTCTTGATATATAGGATCTTTGCTAAGATCCATTGGAGTAATTAAACTTACAATAAAAGCTGTAATCATACAAGCAGCAAAAGTAGTTGCAATCCAAATTCCAATTAATGCGGGATAGTTCCAGCCAAGTGGCTCTAATACACCAGTCATATAAACAACAGCAGCGCTAACCGGAGAAGCTGTAATACCAATTTGCGAAGCAACAACCATTAATGAAAGCGGAGCTGATGGCTTAATATTTTGAGATTTTGCAACATCAATAACAACAGGCATTAACGAAAATACTGCATTACCAGTACCTGCTAAAATAGTAAGTAACCAACCGCAAGCTGGCGCAAGGTAGTTGATAAATCTTGGATGTTTACGTAAAATTCTCTCGGTAACTTTTACCATATAATCCAAGCCACCTGCTTGTTGCATAGCAGAAATTGCAGCAATAGCTGCAGCAATGATTAAGATAACATCCCAAGGAATATTACCTGGTTTCATACCCAAAACAAGACCTAAAACAACAACACCTAGCCCTCCAGCATAGCCTATTGCTATACCACCAAGGCGGATGCCTATGAATATTGCCCCAAGGAAGACGACAAGTTGTAAAATAATCATAATATCCATGATTAAACTCCTAAGTTATTAAGCTTTTCTTTTTTCTGTCATATGAGGATTTAACATATTTTCTGGTGTTAAAATCTCATCAATTTTTTCTTTTGGTAAATAACCTCTTTCAAGACAAATATCGCCAACTGCCTTACCTGTTTCTAAAGCCTCTTTAGCAATACTTGCAGATTTTTCATAACCTAGAACCGGGTTAAATGCAGTTACAATTCCAATTGAATTTAGTACAAGTTTTTTACAGTTTTCAGGATTTGCTTTTAATCCCTTAATAGCTTTTTCAGCTAAAGTTTTCATAGCATTTTCAAGCAACACTATAGAATTGAATAATCCATAAGCAATACCTGGTTCAAATGCATTAAGTTCAAATTCTCCTCTTTCAGAGCAAAGCATAATGGTAACATCGTTGCCTATAACTTCATAGCAAGCTTCACCTACAGCTTCGCAAATTACAGGATTTACTTTACCTGGCATAATAGAACTACCTGGTTGCATAGCAGGCAAGCTAATTTCAGCTAAACCACATCTTGGACCTGAATTCATTAATCTTAAATCGTTTGCAATTTTTGATAGTCTTACAGCTGCAGTTTTTAGTGCACCACTTACATGTACAAAATCAGCTGTATCTTGAGTAGCAGCGATAAAGTCTTCAGCTGGTTTAAATTCAACACCAGTAATTTCTTTTAATTTTTTCTCAACCACAAATTTATAATCAGGATGACAGTTGATTCCTGTACCAATAGCTGTTGCACCAAGATTTAAATAAGTCATTGATTCACGAGCTGCTGTGATTTTTTCAATATCGCTTTTAATATAGCTAGCAAAAGCGTTGAAAGTGTTTCCTAAAGTTGTAGGAACTGCATCTTCAAGCTCTGTTCTACCCATTTTGATGATATCTTTGTATTCTTTAGCTTTAGCTTCTAATTCGGTTTTTAAAAGTTCCATAGCTTTTAAAAGATCAGTAAGTTTTGTATAGGTTGCTACTTTGATTGAGCTTGGATAAGTGTCATTTGTAGATTGACCTAAGTTTGTATGATCATTTGGATGAAGGTATTGGTATTCACCTTTTTTGTGCCCCATGCTTTCAAGAGCAATGTTAGTGATAACTTCATTAGTATTCATATTTGTACTAGTACCAGCACCACCTTGGATCATATCTACTACAAATTGATCTAAAAATTCACCAGCAATCAATCTATCGCAAGCTTTAGCAATAGCATCAGCTTTGTCAGCATCAAGAACCCCAACTTCTTTGTTAGCAAGAGCAGCTGCTTTTTTAACTTGAGCGAAAGCTTTTACAAAATAAGGATAATCTTGCAATCTTCTACCGCTCATATGGAAGTTTTCTAGTGCTCTAAAAGTTTGCACCCCATAATAAACTTCATCAGAAATTTCTAACTCACCAATAAAGTCGTGTTCTTTTCTTGTTCCCATGATGTACTCCTTGTGGGTTTTATTTAAGTTTCATTTATAAACTTATTCGTATTATATAACAATTTCTTACAAAAGTATCATAAAAATTTCTAAAATTTTCAAATTTCAATAAAAATATATAAATAATATAAGATGTTGATATTCATTTTCTAAAATTTTTAATAGTCTTAAATATTTATTTATATTATTTATAATTAATATTCTTGTTTAATTTTTTATACTTTTAGTTTATAGATATTTTTATAAGAAATTTTTTGTAATAATGAAAAATATATAAAAATTAAAAAAGTAATTAAAAACATAACAAAAGGAATAGTAATCAAACCAAACCCTAAGGTTTGGTTATCATTTAAAACTTCTTCTTCCTAGCATCTTCTAAGATATCATTAGCTATTTTATTTACATTATCAGATATAGCTGCACTATCTTTTGCTATTTTTAAGTTCTCTTGGGTTACATGA